>URVX01000048.1 GCA_900551395.1 uncultured Subdoligranulum sp.
CCCAGATATTTAAGCAAAAACACAATGCCGGCGACTACTGCCGCGCCCAGCACGGAGACGAGCGTAACCTTTGCGGGCGAAACGGGGGCGCTCCCAGTGATTTTGCCTGTGCAGCCGTTTACGTATTGATTGTAAAGCTTGTCGCGGTACTTTGCGGCGGTTATGTAAACCGGCATAAGCATGTATTTAAAGGATTTTCCGATGTGATTCATGCACATATTGAGATAATCCACAACGTCGGCGTTGTAGGACGCTATTATCTGGCGTCTTATCGTTTCGCGCATTCTTTCTTCCGCAGTCTTAAAAGCGGTATAAGGGTCTACGGTATAATTGTTTGCAAAAAAGCCCGCGAGAAATTCGGAGGAATAAACCACGTACTTGCTCTGCGGAAAGGGCTGAAGTCTCGACAGAGTTTTGTCGGAAATGGTTCTGCCGCCGTTTACCGTAACGTCGTCGAAATAATTGCGTCTGGTGCCGCTTACGTTGAAATAACGTATTTTGACCTCCGTGTGAGTGTTTCCCTTGCTGTCCCGTCTGGTCGTGGTGTAGGTTTTGCCCAGCCTGCCGGCATAAACCGTGTCTGTCGTGCTGTCAAATGTCCAAATGGGATAATAAACTCCCTTTATCGTATTTATGTTTATATCTTTTTTGAATTTCGAGGGCGCGAAAAACCGTTTCTTGAGCCACCGTTTGCAAGCAAGCAAGCCCTTTTCTCGGTTCAGCGCAAAGGGAATAAGAGAATCCGGCTTGACGCTGTCAAAGCATTGCTCCTCAAGCACGAGAGGGCTGGAGCAGAACGGACATACCGTGGCAATTTCCTCTCCCTTTATGGTTTCCGTCGCGCCGCAGTTGTTGCAGCGCACGGTTTTAAGCCCCGCCTCCGTCCATTTATGGTCCGCCAGCTCGGAAAAATCACGCTCCGTGACGTTTGTGTCGGCGGTTATATCCACCTCCCCCCCGCAATGGTCGCACACAAGCTTTTGCGTCGACGGATTGTACTGCATGTTTGCGCCGCAGCCGGGACATTTGAAAACGTCCGCGTCGCCGCTCGAAAGCTTTTCGTTTCCCTCGTAAGCAAGATATTCGCCGTTGTTTTTCATATTTTACCTCCGCCTATCCGCCTGAAAAAGGGCGGTGACAACCGCCCGTCTTTTCTCTCAGCCTTCCACTTTGGTTCCGCACTCGGGGCAGAACTTTTTGCCTTTGACATCGGCGCCGCACTTGACGCACACGCTGCCCGATGCCTGTTTTGCGCCGCATTCGGGACAGAACTTGGCTGAAAGGGACATCGCAGCCCCGCACTCGCCGCAGTATTTCTGCTTGGGTTTGGTTTCCTGCTTGGTCGCGGCGTCCTGCGCGTTGCCCAGATTTGAAAAGGCGTTGTTCATGGCGCCGCCGAAGGCTCCGCCCATACCCACGCCCATAAAGGTGCCCACCGTGCCGGTGTTGCGCGCCGCGTCTCCCAGCGCGTCGGCGGCTTTTTTCTGGGTGTAGGTGCCCATTTTGTCGCCGAGTATGCCAAGGCTGGTCCTTTCGTCCAGCACCTTTTCCACTTCCTGAGGCAGGCTTATGTTTTCTATGGTGAAAGACGTAATGTCAAGACCGAATTCGCGGAATTTTTCCATGATGTTCGTGCGGCACATAGCGGAAAACTCCTGCAAATTTGCAGCCATATCCAGCATGGGTATCTTGGACTCCGCGACGGTGTCCGCCATCTGAGATACGAGCAGGCTCTTTAAATGGTCGTGAATATCTGAAACGGTAAAGGCGCTGTTTGTGCCGAAAAGCTCCTTCAAAAACTTTTCCGCGTCGAACACGCGCATGGAATACGTCCCGAAGGCGCCCACTCTCACCATTCCGAAATCGGCGTCGCGCATGGTTATGGGATTTTTCGTACCCCACTTCAGGTTGGTGAACTGTTTCGTGCTTACAAAATACACGTCGGACTTGACCACAACGTCTCTTCCCTGATAAAGCAGGGCTCTGAGTCCCGAAAGTATCGGCAAATTGTTGGTGCTGAGCGTGTATTGTCCGGGCTGAAAAATATCGGCGATTTTTCCCTTGTGCACGAAAACCGCCACCTGCGACTCCCTGACGGTGAGCTTGGAGCCGCTCATGATTTCATATTTGTCGGAGGGCATCTGAAAGCGGTACACCATAGTATCGCTGCTGTCGTCCTTCCAGTCGATGACCTTCCACATCTGGCTCTTGAACCAACCCATAAAAAACCTCCTTTGCCGCAAACGGCAAAACAATCTAATTTTCCATTAATTATAATAGCATATCGCCCCGAAAAATGCAATATAATGCGGATTAAGTTGAGTTTATTTCAGATAAAATGTAAATTAAAATGAAAATATATTATCGTATATTTGTTTTTTCGCTTGCTTTTTAAAGATAACATTGTTATAATATTGTAAATTTTATTGAAAAAATATAAATTACGGGGGGATGAGGACTATGGGCATAGAGGCTCGCGGCAAAAGTAGCAACTGTTTTTTTGCCGCGCATTGTTTTTTACAAAATGTTTCATATCTATATTTAAACGAATAAAATTTTCAATGTCGCGCTGAAAGAAAAACGATTTCAACCGCGCGCCCGACTCATTGCGTAAGGAGAAAGAAAAATGAAATTTTCAAACAGCTGTAAAAAAGCGATTGTTTCTGCCGTTCAGGCAATTATCATCTTGCTTTGTTCATTGCTTGCGGTATTGCCCAAAACAGCCCGCGCGGCGGTTCCGACCGACAACGAAACAACGACGAACAACTTAGACAAGGTTTACTATTACACCGATTATTCGGGATACGGAGCATTATACACGGTTATTCAAAATTCCGGAATTTCGGATATCACCGTGACCTATCACGATTCCGACTTCTTAGACAATTTTATTGACGACTACAACGCCGGCGAATTCAACATAAGCGACGCTTACGTCATTTTTGAAATAAGGAACGGCTTCTCTGAGCAAATTCCCTATATACTAGCGGACGTATTTTGCGACATGAAAAACAACAATTGCCAAATAATGTTTATCTGCGGGACGGAGGAATTGAGATTTGCAGGCTGCAACAGCTTTCTCGACTATGTTGACATACATATAAACACAGACAATTTATCGACTTTTTTCGGCAATATCTTTTACAGGTGGCAGGAAAGCTGCGGAACAACCCGAGTAAACGACACGACCTTCATCCTGGACAAGAATTTGGTTTCCGGCTTAAACGGTCTCGACGACTCCAGGTGCTGGTTTTTGATGAATTATTTCATGCCTTTCATAAGACACGTGTACATGGAAGAAATACGGGTTGCGCGCCACACGAATTACCGCGTTCTGCGGGACAACCGCATAAATATTCTGTGCCACACCGACTCGGGATATCTTGAATTGGTCAACGGCATATATATAGACGAGAACAATATCGAAGATTGTCAATTTATTCGTGAAAGTCAGAGAATAATCGCCGTCGGCACTACCTGGTTGGGAACGAATTATTCTCAGGAGTGGCTGTATGAGACTGAGGACATGCTCATGGCGGCGGGTATTCAGTCAAGCAAAGTTAAGATTTATATGTACGGGCAGAACTTGTTTCTCCTTTCTTCATATTATAATATGTATATCTGCGACGACGGGATCTACAGCTTGCAGATTCCCGACGATTTTCTGCAAAACAAAAATCTCGGCGTTTACGACAACTGGGGCGGCAGGTGCATAGTGACGCACAAGACCATACCCCAAGGCTTTAACGGCTGGATGATTGACTTCGACGGAACGGAAGAGTCGGAGCTTGCCGGCTTCTGGAAAGCGTGGCATTTGTTCCCCGACACAGAGCCGGACGAATACGAGACAAGCGACGAATATTATTACCACCATTACGACGAAAGCTGGGGGCGCGAGGACATTTACTAGCCGTTTTACTTACTAAAAAAATAAGGAGACGGAAAATGATGAAAAAAATAATTTCTATTGCATTTTTGTCGTTGTTGACGATATTCGTTTGCTTAGCCGCGACAGGCTGCGCAAAGCTGTCTGCGCCGCAAAATCTGCGGCTGTCCGACGACGGCGTGCTCTGTTGGGACGGAGTGGCGGGCGCGGCAGGCTACCGCGTGTGCATAAACGAGGAGACCTACGACACCGACAAAACGGATATGGATATATTTTACCTGACCGACAGCTGTGAAGTCTATCAGATAGACGTTGCGGCGATAGACGGAAAAGGGCAGAAAAAATCCCCCTATTCACAAACGCTGACCTTAGACCTGACAGACACGGGCGGCTGGAGGCTGGAGCTTAACGAGGAACAAACCGCTTATTCCGTGACGGGAACTGAGGACAATGCCGAAATCGTATGCGGAAAAGTCGTATTGCCATCCGTCCACAACGGCAAGCCTGTGACAAGCATATCCCAAGGCGCGTTTTTCATGTGCGACAAGCTCACGTCGGTCATTATACCGGACAGCATAACCGAAATCGGCGTATACGCTTTTGCCAGATGCGCGAATCTTGTGCGGGCGGAGCTGCCGAGCGGTCTGAAAAAGCTGGAGAAAGGCGCTTTTTCAAACTGTCTTTCACTGACGGAAATTCGGATACCGAAAACGACGGAAATCATCGCGGAAAATCCGATTTACGGCAGTAAAAGCATTAAAAGCATAGAAGTCGAGGACGGGAACGAAGTATACGAAAGCACGGGCAACTGCATAATCCGAAGGTCTGACAGACAACTCGTGCTGGCAGCCTCGCAAAGCGTTATGCCGCAAGACATAAAGAGTATAGGAGACTATGCTTTCGCGTATTCGGATATAGAAAAAGCGGAAATCCCCAAAGGGGTGGAAAGTATAGGCGAGCACGCGTTTGACGCTTGTAGCAAGCTGACCGAGCTTTATCTCCACGACGGCGTAAAAACAATAGGAGCTTTTGCCTTTCAGGCATGCTCTGCTTTAACCTACGCCGCCTTGCCGCGCAGCGTCGAATTTGTCGGGACGCGAGCATTCTGGTTTGTCGGCGGCATGTCCGTGGTTCTGTCAAAGGAGATAAAAACGGTAGAGGCCAATGCGTTTGACGTAATTGCCTCCATATACACCGATTTGGGCTACAACGAAGGCATACCCGAAGGATGGAAAATACCGCAGAATCAAATGGATTTTTCTTTTATCGGCGGCGATGTCTTTTCAAATTATCCCAAAGAGCGTATTGTGTTCAACTGTCAGATTGCCTATGACGACGGCGTGCCCTATGTGGACGCAATGACGTTTCTGCGTAAAAACAATCATGCCTTTAATATGCTTCTTACGCAGGATAATTTATATCAGGCTCCGTGCAGGCGGGGATTTGTTTTTGAAGGGTGGGCGGACGAAAACGACGAAATAGTGTGGCGGGCAGAGTTGCTTTACTATAAACCGCACTCCCAGACCGATCCGGTTTTCCCCTTTGTTTCCACGATTACCCCGCAAAAAGAAACCGTCTGGGCGTTGCCTTATATCGACGTTACGCAAATCCCGTCGGGCAGCCTGCTTCGGGCGGTCTGGCGGCAGACAAGCTAAAGTCATTCAAAACAAAAAAATACGGCTGTTCCGACGCAAGCCGTATTTTTTTGCAATTTAAGTCAAATGAGCTGCTACCCGATTCACTGTCAATTTCGGCTTACGGGAAATTTGCGGACGGTTTTCGCGACGACCTAAGCCGCGAAATATTTTGAGCCTGCCGAAAATTTTAAATGCAAATTATTGCAGAAAACCTCGTTTGCCGACGGCTGCCCAACAGACATTCAGACTGACGGCAAAGTGACAGGGCGGCTTCAACTACCGCCGTCCGACTGCCAAAAACTTGTCAAGCCGTTTCCGAAATGCTATAATTTACTTATGAAAATCATACATTGCGCGGATTTGCACCTCGACTCCAGACTGACGGGGCTTAATCACAACAAAGCGATAACCCGCAGGCAGGAGCTGGTGGACACCTTCAGAAATCTTACCGTGCAGGCAGGCGAAAACAAAATCGACGCCGTTGTCATAGCGGGCGACCTGTTCGACGACAGGTACGCCTCCGCGCGTACCAAAAACGAAGTTGCGGACATCTTCGCCGCCGCCGTCGACGTGCAGTTTTATCTGCTGGCGGGCAATCACGACTCGGGTACGTTCGACGACGCTTTTGCAAAAAGGCTGCCCGCAAACGTGCACATATTCGGCAAAAACGGCGTTACGCGCTTCGATTTGGAGGATGTCAGCTTTTTCGGAGCGGAAGGCGAAAGCCTTTCTGCCGTTTCGTTGAAAAACATCGAAATGGACCCCTGCCGCTTCAACGTGCTGGTAACTCACGCCGACCTTGCGGCAAAGAGCGCTTACGGCGGGCTTGACCTCAGGCTTCTTGCGGACAAGCCGGTGGACTACGTCGCTTTGGGGCACATTCACCGCCCCTATCTGACAAAGGCGGGACGCGGGCACGCGGCTTATTCCGGCTGTCTGGAATGCAGGGGCTTCGACGAGCCGGGCGAGCACGGCTTTTATCTGATAAAAACCCACCTTAAGGCGGACGACCCCAACAGAATAGTTTTCGTGCCCTTCACTTCACGCGTGTGCTACGAAATCGACCTGGACGTGTCCGACGCGGACAGCCGCACCGCGCTGCTCAAAAAAGCGGAGGAAGCCCTTTGCGGCGTGCGTCCCGAAGACCTTGTCTGCGTCACGCTGACCGGAGAAGCCTCCGAGGGACTGGACGCGGAAACCGCTCTCACCCCCTTTCTGGAAAGCAGATTTTTTGCCGTCAGACTCAAAAACAAAACGAGGCTTAAAATAGACGCGGCAAAATATGCGGACGACGTATCCCTCAAAGCGGAGTTTGTGCGCAAAGCCTGCAAAGCGGGACTGGACGACGACGCGCTCAGGGACGTTCTCTCCTACGGCTTCAACGCCCTGACCAACGAGGAGATAGATTTGCTGTGAAAATCAAGGAAATTTACGTCAAAGGCTTCGGCTGTCTTGCCGATTTCCGCAAGGAATTTCACGACGGCTTCAACGCCGTAACGGAAAACAACGGCTTCGGCAAAACAACGCTGGCAGCATTTGTCAAAGCAATGTTTTACTCTTTAAATTACACTCGCGCCTCCGCTGTTGAAGAAAACGAGCTGAAACGCTTCCGTCCCTGGAACAGCGCCGAAAAGTTCGGCGGCAGCGTCACCTTCGAGCACGAAGGAAAGCTGTATCGCATAGAAAGAAGCTTCGGCTCGACTCAAAAGGACGAAACGGCGTTTCTCATAGACTTTGAAAAAAACAAAAAAACAGACGTCACTCGGACAGAACTCGGCAAGCGTTTATTCGGTATAGATGCGGCGGCTTTTGAAAGATGTCTTTATATCCCTCAAAAACGGACGGAAATCAAAAGCAACGACAGCTTTGTGGAAAAGCTGAGCAATCTTCTGGACAATGCGGACGACAACAACAATTTCACCTCCGCCATGACAAGACTCAGGGATTTTTCCAGAAAGCTCAAGCTTGAAAGAGGCAGCGGCGGTCTGATTTCGGAAGCGGAGCGCGAAAAGCAGCAGCTGGAAATAAGGCTTTCCGCGCAGGAGGAAGCGCAGAAAAAGCTGGAAGAAAATCAGCGGCAGACGCTTTCGGCGCTGCGCGAAACGGAAGCAAAGAAAAAACAGCTCGGTTCGCTGGAAGCTCGCCTAAACGCTCTGGAAAAGCAAAAACAAAACGCGCAGGCGGAGGGACTCAGACGAAT
>URVX01000049.1 GCA_900551395.1 uncultured Subdoligranulum sp.
GTAGGCGTCGTAACCTTCGGCTTCGATTCCAAATACGTCGTCCCGCTTACTTCAAACGTAGGAAGTGTTTACGACGATTATATGGATTCTCAAGAGCTGCCGGACACCAGCGGCTCGGACATGGCGGCTGCGCTGCGTTATGCGCGTACCCTTTTTCAGTATCCCGAAACGGCGAAGATAGTTCTGATAACCGACGGAAAGGAAACCGACGAAAACGTCCTGAACGCAATCGGTCAGATCACGGCTCAGGGGACGAGAATAGATACCGTACATATTTCGTCTCAGCTTGAAGACAACGATATACAGATACTTGACGTCGTATTTCCCGGTTATCACGTAAATGTAGGAGAGGAGTGCACGATAAGCGTGACGCTGCAAACGACCTCTACCGTATCCGCGACTCTCAAATTGACGGACAACGGCGTGCAGGGAGCGACGCAGGCGGTAGAATTGGCTCCCGGCACACATACGGTCACGCTGAAGCACACTTTCGACGAGGAAGGGCTTCACGATATGGGCTTTTCTATAGACGGATTCCAGGACGGCTATGGCGACGGCATTGTTGAAAACAATATATACAATTCTTATTTTCAGCTGGAGGTTTTCGACAAAATTCTGATTTTGGAAAGAGCTGACGGCGAGTCGGATGCTTTGGTCGAATTGCTCAAAGAGCAAGGTCAATTCGACGTTACCGTGCTAAACGTATACGAGTCGGAGGGTATTCCCGCTACTGTGGATGAGTTGCGTCAGTACGATCAGCTTATTCTGAACAACATTTCAAACTATGATTTGGGCGCAAGCGTTTTGGCGGGCGGAAAGAGAAATTCCAATATGCCCGAGGGCTTTGACGCAATTATGGAAGAGTACGTTGAGGTTTACGGCGGCGGCTTGTTTACCGTCGGCGGCAAGGACGGCGAAAACGCAAACGCCTACAACAGGCAGGATTTGTACGGAAGTCTTTATCAACAGATGCTTCCCGTTCAGGCAATCAATTACACGCCGCCGCTGGGCGTTATTGTCATTGTCGATATATCGGGCTCGATGCAGTCTACAAACGCTGCCGGAGTTACCTACCTCGATTTGGCGAAGATGGCTGCAGCCAACACGTTGAGCGTATTGTCCGAGAGAGATTATCTGGGAGTTATGACGCTGTCGGACGACTACGAAATGGTGCTTCCTCTTACTCCCCGCACTCAGGAAAGCAAAATCCGTTCAGCTATCAACAGCATAGATTTTGGCGGCGCCACGGTTTATCCCGGAGCGATAGAGCGCGCCGGACAGATGCTGAGGGCTTTGACCAGCGTAGACAGACGCCACATAGTTATGATTTCCGACGGTCTGATTGGAGACGACCAACAGGAAGTATACGTGCTGCTTGTCAGGGTTTATTACAATCTGGTCGGTTTTTCTTACTGATTTTTGTTAATAGGCATGACAAAGGACAGCTCTGCCGACGAGAATACTTCTATTGACGATCCGCTGCTCAACAAGGAAAGCCTTTCCGCATACGAGAAGATGCTGCGCGCGGTTATTTTGGGACACGGCAGAATCTGTACGTCCAGCGATACGACGACGATTTCTACCTGGATGAAAGAAAATCTGAGCGTGCCCGCGCTTAAGGAAGTGGACAACGAACCGTTTTATCCGATAATCAACAATATGCTTTCGCCTTTGATCAAGGATATTGAAAGAGGCACTGAAGAAGGCTCGAAAAACAAAATGACTGTTCAGCTGGGAGGATTTTTCGGCGTAAAGAAAAGAAGCGACGCTGATTTGGTGCTCACGGGAGACTACAGCGTTCCGCTTTATGCGCAATGGAAATACGGCGAAGGTATGGTGGGCAGCTTTATGTGCGACCTAAACGGCGGAGAGTGGTCGGGCGAGTTTATGCGAAATGCAAACGGGCAGAAATTTATAATCAATGTTGTGAACAATCTTATGCCCATGCAAAGCATACGCCCCAAAGCCCTCAACGTGTCTCTGAACGAAGGCAATTACATAAATCAGCTGAGCGTTTACGGCTCGTTGGAGGAGGGAGAGTCGATACGCGGCAGCATTGAAGACCTTTCCGACGGCAGCGTGGTTTCGCTTAACGATACGACGGGCAATCCGGCATCTGATTTGGTTTACGTCACGTTGGCATTGGGAAGCTCAAACAGCTACAGCCGCAGCGATTTCATTATCAAGAAAAGCGGTATTTACAGAATAGTTTTGCAGAAGTACGATGCGCAGGGCAATCCCGTGGAAGGCACCATGTATGAAATGTACAAGGACTTTTCTTATTCCGCCGAATACAATTATTACATGGAAGAAACGGAAGTCGATACGGGAAAAATTCTGCTGACGGAGGTGGCTAAGAGAGGAAACGGCTCTTTGGTAGCCGATTTGGAGTCACCCGATGAAATTCTGGACGGTTTTATAACCGATATTCCGAAATCATACGATCCGAGAATTGTATTTATCATTGCTGCAATAGTGCTTTTCCTGTTGGATATTGCAGTGCGTAAATTCAAATTCAAGTGGATTCACGAGCTTATTCGTGAAAGAAAGGATAAAAAATCCAAATAGTACGATTGGAATTCTCAAAGGAGAATAAATGAAAAAATTTCTTACATTTATAGCGGTTTCCGTTTTAGCGTTGTGCCTGATTGTTTTTGTCGGCTGCGGAATGACCCTCGATACTCCTGAAAAAATTCGTATTGACGACGATTATCTTATGACTTGGAGCAATGTCGAATATGCGAGAACTTACAGTCTTGAAATAAAGAGCCTCGCAACAGGAGAAACAGACACTGTCGTCTCGCGTAAAACGAGTTATTCTTTGTCGGCTTACGAGGAGGGCGATTACGAAATTCGCATAAAGGCAGTGCCGAGAGACAATTCCGCAAAGGAGTCGGATTGGTCGGAGGTAGTGGCATTTCACAAGAACTACGAAACCGGCTGCGTTTATAAGCTAATCAATAACAACACCGAATATGCGATAACCGGCGCGGGAACTTCGTCCGACAGCTTCACTATCGAGGACATATACCGCGGAAAACCTGTTACCGCTATAGAAAATTCGGCTTTCAGAGCCAGCAAGGTCAAAAACATTGTCATAGGAATCAAGGTCAGGTCTTTCGGGCTAGACGCGTTTTACATCAGTCCCGATTTGGAGAGCGTTGTTATTCCTCATTCCGTTACGGCTCTAGGGAGGGCGGCGTTTCACTCGTGCCTGTCTATAAAAAGCGTGACGTTCCCCGAAGGAGTTACTACCGTAAACTCTCTGACTTTCGCTTATTGTCGCGAGTTGGAGGAGGTTGTTTTGGGGAGCAATGTTACAAGCATAGGTGAAAGCGCTTTTTACGGCTGCAACTCTCTTAAGGAAATAGAATTGCCTCAATCGTTGCAGATAATTTACGGATATGCTTTTTCCGACAACGCGGCGCTTGAAAGAATAGAATTCGGAAGCAACCTTATTTACATAGGCGACAACGCGTTTTTCCGCTGCGTTGCCCTGTCCGAAATAAAATTTGCTGAAAATTCATCTTTGATGTATTTGGCTACCTATGTGTTTTCCGGCTGCGTGTCTCTTACTCGGGTGGATTTGCCCGAGGGCTTGCAGTCGTTGGGAATAAGCGCATTCAGCAATTGCACCGAGCTTAGCGCGGTTACGCTGCCGCAGACGCTTACCAGCATCGGCAGCAACGCCTTCAACGGCACAAAGCTTTATATGGACAGCGTTGAAAACGGAGACAATCTTATTTATGCCGGAAATTGGGTTGTTGCAGTCAAGGACAGCTCTTTGTTGGTGAATTTGGCGCCCGAATCCTTTAAGCCTGACACGGTGGGGATTGTAGGCAGAGCATTCATGAGATGTGAAAATCTGGAAACCGTAGTTCTGCCCTCTTCAATCAAGTATCTGGGTGCGTCGTGCTTTGCAATGAATGCAAAGCTGCACAGAGTCACGCTCCCCGACAACGGAGTGGAAACAATAGGAGACAGCGCGTTTATCGACTGCGAAGCATTGAACAATCTGCGTTTGGGCGAGGGGTTGAAGAGTATCGGTCGTTACGCTTTTTACGGCTGTACACGATTGTATAACAACACGCAGGGGGATTTGATTCCCGAAAGCGTTACTTCAATCGGCGAAATGGCTTTCAATGAAAGCGGTTTGTGGACTCAGCCCGACGAATACGGCATAATTTACGCCGGAAACTGGGTTGTCGGTTACAATACCGAGAGTTCCGACGGTTCGCAAATAAACATTTCTTCCGTCATTTTGAAAAGCGACACGAGAGGTATTTCCGATTATGCCTTTTTGAATTGTCTCACTCTCAGAGACATAAGAGGCGGCATTTCCAATGTTCGTTATTTGGGAACGGGAGCATTTTACAACTGCCAGAGCCTGTCGGCAATTACGCTCGACGACAATATTCAGGAAATAGGCGATTATACGTTTTACAGGTGCTGGGAGCTGTTCAGGATAGACATACCTGCAAACCTCAAAAAAATCGGTCGTTCCGCTTTTTACGATTGCCGAATGCTGAGCGAATTGGATTTGTCCGGCGGACGAGTGGAAGAAATCGGACAATTTGCCTTTTTCCGCTGCAAAAATATCGTAAGCATCGATTTCGGTTCTGACTTGAAACAAATCGGCGCATGTTCTTTTATGAACTGTACCTCTCTTAAGTCCATTGAAATCCCGGACAGCGTTGTTTCTATAGAAGCAATGGCGTTTCAGCAGTGTGAGTCGTTGGAAAAGGTCGGTTTTGCTGCCGATTCCAATCCCAATCTGAGTTATATAGGTCAATACGCATTTGCGCTTTGCGTTAAGCTCGGGGCTGTCGATTTTCCGTCGTCGCTAAGAAGCATAAGCGCTTACGCTTTTTCCGGCTGTGACAGTCTTTCGCAGATTGAATTCAGCGAGGGAATAGAAGAAATAGGACAGTTTGCTTTTTACGGCAACACAAATCTGACGAGTCTTTCTCTGCCGAAAAGTCTTAAGAAAATCGGCGAGCAGGCTTTCAGAGACTGCTACGGCTTGTCATCGGTGCTGCTTTACGACAGCATAGAGGAGGTCGCCGCGCACGCCTTTTACGGCTGCTACCAGCTGACTATTTATTGCGACGCGGATAGCGTGCCCGAAGGCTGGAGCACGCGTTGGAATTCCTCCTATCGTCCCGTTATGCTGGGATGCGTCTTGTCCGATGACGGACGTTACGTTGTTTCGATAACGGTAGACGATGATTTGATGCTCAATGTCGAAAGATTGAACGAAAACGGAGACGACAATCCTGTTTTGGTCAACAATCGTTTTTCCCCGCCGCGTCGCATAGGTTACAGCTTTGTCGGCTGGACGACACAATCCGGCGGAACTACTGCTGAAATAGCTGCCGGCGACATTGCCGACGTTCAGAACGGGACGGTGCTGTACGCCGTCTGGGAGGAAAAAACCGAGAGTCCGGAGCCTCCGGAGGAGGAAAATCCCGAAAATCCCGACGGAGACGAATCCGAACCGATGATTGCGGCATGAGCTCTATTGACAAACAACTCGCTGAGCTTATCAGCTTAATTTTCAACAAATGTCGGAATAAAATTCCGCAGCGTTAATTCATGACGATTTCAATGTCAAAGGAGCAAAGCTTAAATGTAAAACAGCAAAGAACTCAAAATTACTTGTACAGGAAACAACAAAAATTACAGGAGAGAGATAAAAAAGCATGAAAAAATTCAGATCTATTTTGGTTGCAATTTTGTTTGCAATAGTTTTATGCGCTGTTTCTGCTTGCAGCAAAAGCAACGTAAAGCTGTCCTTTGAGACAAACGGCGGAAATGAAATACAAGCCGTGCAGGTCAAAAAAGGCGAAAATTACGAATTGCCCGTTCCTACAAGAACAGGCTACGAGTTTGACGGCTGGTTTACGAGTGAGGGCTTTGAAGGCTCTGCCGTGGAAAGCGTAGTGGCGGAAAGTGACGCTACCTTTTACGCAAAGTGGACCAGGCTTTACACTGTCACGTTGGATCTGGACGGCGGAACGCTTTCGAGCGCGTCCCTGTCTTTGCGCGCAGGCGTCAATTTGTTTAACGCCGTTCAAAGTCTCGTGCCTGTCAAGGAAAACCATCAGTTCGGCGGTTGGTTCAAGGATAACGTCGCTTTGTCCACCAATGCTTTGATGCCGGAAGAAAACGTAACGCTCAAAGCGAAATACAAGGTTGCTTACAGGGTTGAGCTTTATCTGCAAAACATGGAGGATGAAACCGTATACGAAAAGGCAGCGGACGACGTTGTCGGTTACGATTACGCCGGAACGGAGGTTCGTGCCGACGAGAAGGTAGTGGGCTTCGAGAGAGTTATCGGTCACGAGTCCGAGATTTCTTCAAAGGTTTTGTCCGAAAACGCTTCCGAAAATGTTTTCAGACTTTATTACGACAGACAGACATTCACGATTGTTTTCGACCCCGATTTCCCCGAAGATCAAGGTGACGCGGCAGACAGATTTTACACCGTGAAATACGGTCAGGAAATCACAGTGCCCGTAGATTTCGAGCTAGAAGGCAATTATCTTATCGGCTGGACGCCGGATGACGGAGAAACGATTTACAAAGCCAATCTTATCGAAAACCTTATCCGCAACGGCAGTCAGAGCGTCGAGCTTCAGCCCGACAGCTTTATTCCAGAAGACGATATGGTATTGAAAGCCGTATGGAACAAGGGTTATGTCGATATGTTCGACGGAGACGATTACATATTCGTAAGCCCTGACAGCGGCTCGGTAGTTTATCTGTATCGCGGCGGGGAGTATTTTGTCGGCTCTTTGAACGAAAGATCAAAGGAGTTTTTGTTCAGAAACAAAGCCGATGAAATAGTGCTCAAGGGCAAAATCAATGAAAACGGAACGTATGTTTACAGCGATTCTGTCCGCAACAATTCTTCCTACGTGCTTTATGCGGTCGGTTCCGGAATAAACGAAAACATAAGCATGCTTTTCGACGAATTTGACGGAATTGTTTATTACGAAAGAGAAGGCGGAATGATAACCGTCCAGCGCGCCGGCTATTATACTATCGACGAAAACAATATGTATACGGCGCATTTCGACGACGGGTCCTTCAATTTTATCGTCGGTCAGGCAAACGGACAGAACGCTTTCCAGCTGCGCAACGAAGAGGAATACGCTTTGGGACGCAACAACGGCGAAATGACGGGTCTTGTCCGCTTTGCGATAAACAACGGCAGTGTGGTCTATTTCACAGCCGCTTATCAGATGCTGCTTGACGGCTTCGGCACGGCAGTTATGAATATGGGGGACTCCACGCAGTCTTTCAGATACACCTATGACGCGGATCTGCAGCGTATAACTCTGCGGAACGCGCTCGGCTCGGTTGCGGGGGTATGCCAGATTATGGGCTCCTCCGTGCAAGGCTATATGCTGTATGACCAGCAGTACGACAATGTTTACACATCCGAAGCTTCAGGTGCGACTCTTACGTTGGACGGTCTTTACAGTGCGACGTATTTCGACGGAACAACGTCCGTCAAGGGTGTCTATGCGGTTACCGGCACTTCGGTGTTGGGCGGCAGTATAGTAAAATTCACCTCGGAGTCGGGAGCCGTAGGCGCTCAGCCCGTCACCTTTACGTTTATCATTAGAAGCGAGACGGTGGAGACCGGCAATGTGGGCGAAAACGGAAGACC
>URVX01000050.1 GCA_900551395.1 uncultured Subdoligranulum sp.
GCTATTATTTCAGTATCATCCTTTGCTGTTACTTGAATATTTTTCTTTAAATTCTCTACTGTTTTATCTATTTTCAAATTATTTATAACTTGTGTTAAAACCTTATCTGTTTTTATTAAATCACTATATGTAGAAACTAATTTTTGATTCAACGTAATTTCTGTTGATGTAATAGTTCCATCACCTGATTGAGCAGGTCGGTGACCTTGTTTCTGCGTTGCAGATAAGCAAGATTGATACCGAAACCGAATTCCGCGTTGTCCTCGAACAGGCTGTTCGCCCATGCGGGACCGTGACCTTCCTTGTTGGTGGTGTAGGGGCATGTAGGCGCGCTGCCGCCGTAAATGGAGGAGCAGCCCGTAGCGTTTGCGATAACCATTCTGTCGCCGAAAAGCTGCGTGATGAGCTTGACGTAAGGAGTTTCGCCGCAGCCCGCGCACGCGCCGGAAAATTCAAACAGAGGCTGTTCGAACTGGCTGCCCTTGACGGAGAATTTGTTGAGACCGCTGTCAACCTGATTGACCTTTTCGGCAAACTCCCAGTTTTCCCTTTCGTTTACCTTGTCTGCGGGAGTCATGACCAACGCCTTTTGCTTGGCGGGGCAGACGTTTGCGCAGCTGCCGCAGCCGGTGCAGTCGAGCGGCGAAACCTGAATTCTGTATTTCGCGCCCTTGATGCCGTTGGCGGGCTTGGTTACGAAGCCGTCGGGCGTCTTTTCGTTTTCATCCACAAGCACGGGGCGAATGCACGCGTGAGGGCATACGAGGCTGCATTGATTGCACTGTATGCAGTTTTCGCTCTGCCATACGGGCACCTCGACGGCAATGCCGCGCTTTTCGTATTTGGTGGTGCCTGTGGGCACGACGCCGCTTACGTCAAAGGTGCTTACAGGCAGGGTGTTGCCTTTCTGCGCGATTATCGGCTTGATAAAGGACTCGAAATATTGATTGTCGGTGACCTCCGGCAGAGCCGCTCCCTTTGTGGTGGTTGCCCACTCGGCGGGAACACTGACCTCGTGCAGTCCCTTTATCGCGTTGTCGATTGCGGCATTGTTGGCGTTTACGACCTTTTCGCCTTTCTTGCCGTAGGTTTTGAGAACAGCCGCTTTCATATACTTTTCGGCTTCCTCGTAGGGGATTATGTTTGCCAGCTTGAAGAACGCGGCCTGCATAACCATGTTGGTGGATTTTGCGCTGCCCGACTCCTTGGCGATTTTCAGACCGTCGATTGTGTAGAATTTGAGATGCTTCCGCGCAATCTGGTTTTTGACAAATGCGGGAAGCTCGTTTTCCAGCTCGCTGTCGCTCCAGGCGCAGTTGAGCAGGAAGGTTCCGCCTTCTTTGGCTTCTCCCAGCATATCGTAGCGCGTGACGTAAGAGGAGTTGTGGCAGGCGATGAACTCAGCCTGATCGATGAGATAGCTGGATTTGATGGGGCTTTTGCCGAATCTTAAGTGGGAAATGGTTATGCCGCCGGATTTTTTGGAGTCGTACTCGAAGTAGCCCTGAGCATAAAGGTCGGTGTGGTCGCCGATGATTTTTATGCTGTTCTTGTTCGCGCCGACGGTGCCGTCGCTGCCCAGTCCGTAGAACTTGCAGCGGGTGGTGCCTTCGGGCGCTACGTCTATCATTTCGTCTATTTTCAAAGACGTGTGAGTGACGTCGTCGTCTATGCCTACCGTGAAGTGGTTAAGGGGCTTTTGACTGTCGAGGTTTTTGTAAACCGCGTTTATCATCGAAGGAGTGAATTCCTTGCTGCCCAAGCCGTAGCGTCCGCCCACGACGACCTTGCCGCGAAGCTTGCCCGTTTCGCTGAGCGCGGTCACGACGTCCAGGTAAAGAGGCTCACCCAGGCTGCCCGCTTCCTTCGTTCTGTCGAGCACAGCGATTTTCCTGACTGTTTTGGGCAGGGCTCTGACAAATCTTTCCGCACTGAAGGGACGATAGAGTCTGACCTTGAGCACGCCTACCTTTTCTCCTCTCTGCGTGAGGTAGTTGACGGTTTCCTCCGCTGCGTCCGCTCCGCTGCCCATAAGGATAATGACCTTGTCGGCGTCGGGCGCTCCCACGTAGTCAAAGAGGTGATACTCTCTGCCCGTGAGCTTGGAAACCTGCTTCATATATTTTTCCACGATAGCGGGAGCTGCGAGATAATATTTGTTTGCGGCTTCCCTGTTCTGGAAATAAATGTCGGGGTTCTGCGCCGTGCCCTGCAATTGAGGGTGCTCGGGATTGAGCGCGCGTCTTCTGAACTCGTCGACGTATTCCGTTTTAAGCAGCTTTGCCATGTCGGCGTAGTCTATGGCGTCGATTTTGCTCACCTCGTGGCTGGTTCTGAAGCCGTCGAAGAAGTGCAGGAAAGGCACTTTTGCTTCGAGTGTGGACAAATGCGCGACCAGCGCAAGATCCATAGCCTCCTGTACGCTGTTGGAGGCGAGCATCGCAAAGCCCGTCTGACGGCATGCCATAACGTCCTGATGGTCGCCGAAGATGGACAAAGCGTGAGCGGCGAGGGCGCGTGCCGAAACGTGGAAAACGCAGGGCAGCATTTCGCCGGCGATTTTGTACATGTTGGGAATCATGAGCAGAAGCCCCTGACTTGCCGTAAAGGTTGTGGTCAGTGCGCCTCCCACGAGAGAGCCGTGCACCGCTCCCGCAGCGCCCGCTTCAGACTGCATTTCGGCTATTTTGATTTGCTGTCCGAACAGGTTTTTTCTGCCTGCCGCGCCCCACTCGTCGGCGATTTCCGCCATGGGGGATGAGGGCGTGATAGGATAGATAGCGGCTACGTCGGAGAAGGCGTATGCTACATGGCTGGCGGCGGTGTTGCCGTCGATTGTGATCTTGGTCATTATATGTCCTCCGTAAAAATTTTTACATCAAAAAACGGTTGCTTAAGCGCACCGATAAAATTATATAGTTTCGGAAGGCTTTAGTCAATCGTTTTGCGGAAAACGAAGGGACAATTTTGCATTTTCGGCATGTTTTCGGGCAAGGAAAGAGATTTTTTCTTACGCAAAAGAGCGCTTGAAAAAAATCGGCGCGTACTTGTGTCGCCGACGTTCTTTTTGTCGGGTTTTGTTGACTAACTGCGCCGAAAAATGATATACTGAAAAACAGCGTAAAAGCAAGTCGGGAAAAAAGGAAATGTCGGAAGAAAAAAAGGTTATTATCAAGCTCGAAAACGTTACCTACAAATACAAGGTTTATCAGGAGGACGGCGCGCCCGTCCGTGAAGAACGGGGCTTGAACAGCGTCAGTCTTGAAATATACGAAGGGGAGTTTCTTGCGCTCGTGGGGCACAACGGCAGCGGCAAAAGCACGCTTGCAAAGCTGCTCAACGGGCTTTTGCTCGCGCAGTCGGGCGACGTCTCGGTAGACGGGCTGAATCCCAAAGTCAAAAAGGAGCTTTACAAAATCCGGGAGCAGGTGGGTATGGTGTTCCAGAACCCCGACAACCAGATGATAGCCTCGATAGTGGAGGACGATATCGCCTTCGGACCGGAAAATCTCGGCGTGCCGCGCGAGGAAATCGTCGAAAGGGTGGAAGGCGCGCTCAGAGCAGTCAATATGAGCGAATTTCACGACAAAACGCCGACCAAGCTTTCGGGCGGACAGAAACAGCGCATTGCCATAGCGGGAGTGCTTGCGATATGTCCGCGAGTGCTTGTTCTCGACGAGGCGACGTCAATGCTGGACCCGCAGGGGCGCAGGGACGTTATGGAAACGGTAAAAAAACTCAACCGCGAGGGTATAACGGTGGTTACTATCACGCACTTTATGGACGAGGTGACGGAGGCGGACCGCGTGGTCGTCTTAAGCGACGGAGAGCTGGTTATGCAGGGCGCGCCGCAGGAGATTTTCAGAGAAAAGGACAAGCTCCGCGAGTACGGACTTGACGTGCCGAGAAGCGTTGCGCTTTCAAACGAGCTTTTCAAGGCGGGGCTGGATTTGTCCCCCGCAACGACCGATATAAACGAATTGGGAGAGGAGCTATGCCGATTGCTGTCAGACAACTGAATTTTGTTTACAACCCCAAAACGCCTTTTGAAAAGCATGCCTTAAAAGACGTCAATCTCGAGGTCGCGGACGGGGAGTTTTTGTGTATAGTGGGGCATACCGGCAGCGGCAAAAGCACCTTTGTACAGCATCTCAACGCATTGGTGCAGGTGCAGAGCGGCTTTGTGGAGGTCAACGGTCTCGACCTTACACTCAAAAAGAAAAAGCTGCGCCGCGAAATGTTGAAGCAGCTGCGCGGACAGGTGGGCATGGTGTTTCAGTATCCCGAATATCAGCTGTTTGCCTCCAGCGTGGAGGCGGACGTGGCTTTCGGTCCGCAGAACATGAAGCTTTCCAAAGAGGAAGTGGACGAAAGAGTGCGCGAAGCGATAAAAGCCGTCGGGCTGGATTTCGGCGAGGTTGCCGCCAAGTCGCCCTTCGAGCTGTCGGGCGGAGAAAAGCGCCGCGTCGCGCTTGCGGGAGTGCTGGCTATGCGTCCCTCCGTGCTGGTGCTGGACGAGCCTACGGCAGGTCTCGACCCGCGCGGAAAAAAGGAAATTCTGGATTTGGTGGTGGATCTGAGAAACAATTACGGAAAAACCATTGTTATGATTTCCCACGACATGAACGAGGTTTACGAATATTCCACCCGCGTCGCCGTCTTTGTCGACGGAACGGTAAAGTACGATCTGCCGCCTGAGGAGCTGTTCAAAAAGGCGGAGGAGCTGGAGGCTATAGGCTTGGAAATGCCGCAGATGGCGGCGCTGTCCAACAGGCTGGAGGCAGGCGGCGTGCATCTGAACAGCCGTCCGCGCACGGTTTCGGGCATGCTGCGCGAAATTCTGGATTATGCGCAAGCGCACGGCAGGCTGCCCGCGCGAAAGGAGGAAAGCTGAATGTTCAGAGACGTTGCATTCGGGCAGTTTTATCCCGCCAAATCCTTTGTCCACCGCATGGATCCGCGTGTAAAAATTCTGCTCAACCTGCTTTATATGGTGGCGATTTTTCTCGTGCAGTCCTATTTCGGCTACGCGCTCATGCTGGCGTATCTGCTTATCAGCATTTTCGCCTCGCGCATACCCTTGAAAAGCGTGTTGAAAAGCGTAAAAGGGATAATTTTTCTTGCGCTGTTCACTGCGATTATCAATCTGTTTTTTGTCAAAAGCGGCAATCTGCTGGTGGATTGGTGGATTTTCAAGATTTACGACGACGGCATAAACTTTGCCGTCAAGATGATTGTCAGGCTGGTCTTTCTCGTGACCAGCGCGTCGCTGCTCACCCTCACCACCACACCCGTAGATTTGACTCACGGTATAGAAAGTCTTCTCAAGCCTCTGACGTGGATAAAGGTGCCGGTTGACGAATTTGCGCTCATCATGAGTATAACGCTCAGATTTATCCCCACGCTTATGGACGAGACGGACAGGATTATCCGCGCGCAGAAGGCTCGCGGCGCCTGCTTCGATACGGGAGGATTGATTGCTCGCGCCAAAGCATTCGTACCTATTCTTATTCCGCTGTTGGTAAACGCGTTCAGACGCGCGGAGGAGCTGGCGCTGGCGATGAACGCCCGCTGCTATGAGGGAGCGCGCAAGCGTACCAAAATGAAAAAATTGACCTTTTCGTGGAGAGACCTGGTCGGGGCGCTCTTTACGGTGGTGTTTATCGGAGGAGTGCTCACCTTTAGATATCTGCCTCCCGAGCTGCTGGAGTCGGTAAAATGGATGACCTTCTGACAAGGCGCGTCAAAATTGGCGTTCAGTATATCGGGACGAAATACTGCGGCTGGCAGGCGCAGAAAAACGCGCTTTCCGTGCAGGAGCTTGTGGAAAAGGCGCTCGGCGACGTGGTCAGGCACGAGGTAAGGCTTGTTGCAAGCGGCAGAACGGACGAAGGCGTGCACGCCAGACGGCAGGTGGCGCATTTCGACACTACGGCGGATATAAAGCCGTTCAATCTGGTGCAGGGAGCAAACGTTAGGCTGCCCGACGACGTGGCGCTGCTAGATGCGGAGTATGTCGACGACTCATTCGACGCGAGGAAAAGCGCAAAACGCAAAACTTATGTTTATCGCATGTACGTGGGCAGCGTGCGGCAGCCCTTTCTCGACGTAAACCATTTGCAGATATACAAGCAGCCCGACGTCGAAGCAATGCAAACTGCGGCAGCTGCGGCGGTGGGTAAACACGATTTCAGCTGCTTTTGCGCGACGGGCGGCAACGCTAAAACGCACGTCAGGGAGATTTTTTCCTGCGATGTGACTCAGCGGGGGAATATAATAGAAATTTCAGTTACCGGCAACGCGTTTTTGTACAACATGGTGCGTATTCTGGCGGGTACGCTTTTGTGGGTGGGGCGCGGCAGGATAGACGCCTTGGACTTGCCCGAAATAATCGCGTCGAAAGACAGGTCGCGGTGCGGAAAAACGCTTCCGTCAAACGGTCTTACGCTCGAAAGCGTTGAATATTGAAAAAATCGTCAAAAAACAGCCCGTCGGAGAAAAAAATTGTGCGTCAACGCTTGACACGTCCGACGGGTTTTTGTATAATTGAAAGGCTGTGAATAGTCAAGGCGCGTATTTTTAAGCTCTGCGCGCCGATTTTGCCTCTTCCACTGGGCGTGATTATTCAACCGTGAACGGCAAATCTTAAAGCTAACCAGGAGAAAATTATCATGAAAAGTTTTATGGCCAAGCCTGAAACTATACAGAAGAAGTGGTATCTGATAGATGCCGACGGTCAGGTTTTGGGCAGGCTCGCAAGTCAGGTCGCCGCAATACTCCGCGGCAAAAACAAGCCCGAGTTTACCCCCAACGTCGACACGGGCGACCATGTGGTCATCATCAATACGGACAAGGTTGTGCTGACGGGCAAAAAGCTGGAGCAAAAGCTCTATCGCCGTCATTCCGGCAAGCCCGGCAATCTCAAGGAAATCAAGTACGGCAAGCTCATGGCGGAGAGAAGCGATTTCGCCGTCATGCAGGCAATCAAGGGTATGCTTCCCAAAAACAGTCTCGGAGCGGCTATGCTCAAAAAGGTGCGCGTTTACAAGGGCGCAGAGCACGAGCAGCAGGCACAGCAGCCGCAGCCTTTGACTTTGGCGGATTGATTGAGGTGAATTTATGGCGACAAAAATAGCTAAGAGCAAAAAAATTCAATATTGGGGCACGGGCAGGAGAAAGAAATCCATAGCCCGCGTGCGCGTTCTGCCCAACGGCAACGGCAGCATTACCATCAACGGCAGAGATATAGACACTTATTTCAATCTGGACACCTTGAAATATATCGTGCGTCAACCGCTTGCGCTTACCGACAGTCTGACCAAATACGACGTCGCAGTCAATGTTAAGGGCGGCGGTTTCACGGGACAGGCGGGCGCAATCCGTCACGGCATAAGCCGCGCTTTGGTGCTTGCCGGAGAGGACAAGGACAAAATCAAAAAGGCGGGATTTCTTACCCGCGACCCTCGCATGAAGGAACGTAAAAAATACGGTCTGCACAAGGCGAGAAAGGCTCCTCAGTTCTCCAAGAGATAATTTTTCTTTTCAATTCAGACCGCCTTCGGCTTTCCGGAGGCGGTTTTTGCTTGCG
>URVX01000051.1 GCA_900551395.1 uncultured Subdoligranulum sp.
CGTGGGCTATGCGGCTGCGGCTTTCGGCATGAAGGTTTTGTACCACAGCGCAACGCGCAAAAAAAACTTGGGCAGGGATTTCAGATACGCGGATTTGGATACGTTGTTCAAACGCAGCGACTTTTTGAGCCTGCACTGCCCGTTGAACGAGGAAACGAGGGAGATAGTCAACAGCCGCACTCTGGGGCTTATGAAGCCGCAGGCCGTGCTGATAAACACTGCGCGCGGGGGACTTGTAGACCAGAACGCTCTTGCGGACGCACTCAACAACGGGCGGCTGCGCGCGGCTTTGCTTGACGTCGTTTCGGACGAGCCGATAAAAGAGGACAACATTCTGCTTGGCGCGAAAAACTGCTTTATCACTCCGCACGTGGCGTGGGCAGCGGCGGAAACGAGACAGGATGTGGTATACGACGCGGCGGTCAACGTGGGCGCTTTCTACGACGGCTATCCCGACAATGTTGTAAACGGCGTTCCCGGACGGGAGGAATTCAGGAAAAAAATTTGATGACCGACAGACAATTCGTGATTGATTTTGCGCTGTCCCTTGCCGGAACAAGCGCCGACTGCCCCTTTGAGGAGGATTTTTTTACTACCGTTTTGCGTCACAAAGCAAGCAAAAAATGGTTCGGGATTTTGCTTTATGCGCCGCTATCCAGGGTGGGACTTAAGGGCGAGGGCAAGACGGAGGTTCTGAACCTGAAGTGCGACCCTTTCACCGCCGAGCTGATGCGGGAAAATTTTTCCGCCGTTCAGCCCGCTTATCATATGAACAAAAATCATTGGATTTCCGTCGTTCTCGACGGAGACCTGCCGAATGAGGAACTCGAAAAGCTGATTGTTTTGAGCTATGAGCTGACGGGAGGAAAAAATCAGAGCTGAAAGCGAGGCAAAAACGGTTTGCCTTGAAATTAAAAAACAATTCAACCGCAGAACGGCAGGTCTGCGGTTTTTTTACGCTTTCCGCAACGTAACCGGAGAAAAGCCGCCGCCGTCGTTTTTGTATCGCAGAAAATACCGACCTCGTTTTTGCTGAAATTTTAAAGGTGCGAAATTCCGCATTTAAAAAAACAATGGCTGTTTGACGGCAGAGCGTCGGCTTTTGTAAAGACTTTTTTTCAGGTCGTATTTTTCCTGAAAATAATCGGCGCAATTAAAAGCGGAAACGCACCCTTGAAAGAGGGTGCGTCACCGTACAGGAGGTTGTTTCCGAAACCGCTCGAAAACAAGCAATGAAAAATGACATTGAAAAACATGAGTAATACTATTTAAAATTGTTTGTTTAATTTTAGCATGAATTATTTTGAATGTCAAATGATTTGTGAATAAATTTGACAAAAAGCTGAATTGAAAATTTTTCGAGAGAATATTGAGTGAAATCGTTGTTATGGCTGCAAGGGTGTTAATACTTGTTCGAGATGGGAATAATAATCGCGATAGAGGTGATTTTATGGCTGTCAAAGCAAGTATTTCATTCGGATTGGTGTATATTCCCGTTTCGCTGCAAAACGCGGTCAAGTCAAACGGCGTAGACTTCAGGCTGTTGGACAAAAAGACGATGTCAAAGGTCAGATATCTGAAAACCTGCGATGAGTGCGACGGCAGGACGTTGGAGCAAAAGGATATTGTAAAAGCGTTTGAATACGAAAAGGGAAGGTACGTGGTCTTTTCCGACGAGGATTTCGAAAAGCTCAAGACTCCGAAGGACAAAACCATAAACATCGAGAAGTTCGTCGGGCTGGACGAAATCGACCCTATATATTTCGACAAGCCTTATTATGTAGTGCCGCAGGGGGCGGACAAGGCTTATGCAGTGCTTGCGTCGGCGATGGCAAAGGAGAAAAAGGCGGGAATTGCCCGCTGCGTTCTCGGCAACAAGGAAACGCTGGCGGCTCTGAGAGTTAAGGACGGAGCGCTTTTGCTCAATACCATGTATTTCGAGGAAGAAGTGCAGACCAATCCCGTCAGGCTTCAGAGCGAGGGAGGAGAAAAGGAGCTGTCTCTTGCCCGTACTGTGATAAACGCCATGAGCGGAAAATTCAATCCCGCCGAGTTCAAGGACGAATATACGGAGAGGCTGAGAAAAGCCATTGACGTCAAGGTAGCGGGCAAGGAAATAACCGCTCCGAAAGGAGCGAGACAGCAAAAGACGCTGGACCTTATGGACGCTTTGAAGCGCAGCGTGCTGCTCAAAACGGAAAAGTCGTCAAAAGGCGGCGGCGTTTCCGTCAAGCAGACGCCCAAAGGAGAAAAAGCGAAAAAACGCGCTTGAGACAAAGCCGCAGGTATCATCCTGCGGCTTTGTTTATTCCACCGTTACGGATTTTGCGAGATTTCTCGGCTTGTCTACGTCACGACCGAGTGAGTCTGCGGCATAATACGCCAGCAGCTGCAACGCAACCGACGCGGGAATCATGCCCAGTTCCCTGCAATGGGGCAGAAGAATTGTATTTTCGAGCCGGGAAGACCGGCAGCACGCCGACGCTTCGGCGGTGGTGAGCAGCAATGTATCTGCGCCGCGCGCCTTGACCTCCTCGATATTGGACGCCGTTTTGCGGAAAAGAGATTTGTCCGTTGCCAGCGCGACAACCGGGGTGCCTGCTTCTACCAGAGAGATAGTGCCGTGCTTTAGCTCCCCCGCAGCGTAAGCGTTTGCGTTTATGTAAGATATTTCTTTCAGCTTGAGTGCGCCCTCCATAGCCGCGGCATAGTCGTCGCCGCGTCCGATGAAAAATACGGACTGCGCGCCGCACATGGCTTTTGCGGCTGCTTTGAGCCGGTCGTTCAGTCCGAGAACGCTTTCGACCGCCTGAGGAAGCTCGAGCAAGGCTTGAACGTAGCTTTCCTCCGGAGCGGGCAGCGTGCCGCGCGCCTTGCCCAGCAAAAGAGCGACGGCAAACAGGCACAGCACCTGAGTGGTGTAGCCTTTGGTTGTGGCTACCGCTATTTCCGTGCCCGCGCGGGTGTGTACCGTTTTGTCCGCTTCCGAAGCAATGCTGCTCAACGGAGTGTTGACGACGGCGATAGAAGTCTAGCCTCTGTCCTTAGCCTGTCGTAAAGCAAGCAGGGTGTCGGCGGTTTCTCCGCTTTGACTGACAAACACCGTTAAAGTGTTTTTGTCGGACAAAGCGTCTCTGTAGCGAAACTCTCCCGCAAGCTCGGCTTCCGCCGGCAGAGCCGCAAGCCTCTCGATAAAATATTTTCCGGCGACTCCCGCGTGAAAAGCCGAGCCGCAGCCAATGAGCTTTACGCGATTGAAGCCTTTTGCCTCCTCGTCCGAAAATAGCTCGTTTTTAAGCAGTCTGCCGTCCAGAAAGGGAGCTGCGGCGTCGGCAAGACAGCGCGGCTGACTGAAAATTTCCTTAAGCATGAAATGCGGGAAAGCGCCCTTGTCGGCGTCGTCGTTGTTTGACGGAAGGGGAAGAAGCCGGGGCACGGTTTTTCTTCCGTTGCCGTCAAACAGAAGGATTTCTCCCTTTCGCAGCACGGCAACGCTTTGCTCGGGCATTGTGCAGCTGCGTTCTGCAAGTCCGCCGAGTGCGGGCACGTCAGACGAAACGAATGAAGCGCCGCCTGCCGAGCCTATGGACAGAGCCGAGTCTTTTCTGGCTGCGAAAATGCAGTCCGGCGCGTATGACGAAACTATTGCGAGCGCGTAAGCTCCCTCGAGAGCGGAAAGGGTGTTTAAAACGGCTTTGACCACGTCTCCGTCGTAAAAATACTCCAGCAGCATGGGAACGACCTCGCTGTCCGTGTCCGACTGCAAAACAAAGCCTTTGTCTGCAAGAAAAGTCTTCAGGGAGGCATAGTTTTCGATTATTCCGTTGTGAACTGCGGCAAAAGCTCCGTTTCGTGACAAAAAAGGGTGCGCGTTGAGATCCGTCGCTTCCCCGTGCGTTGCCCAGCGCGTGTGTCCTATGCCGACAGACGCCTGCGGAGGAGGGGATGAAGCGAGCTTTTTTTCAAGACGGGCAAGATTGCCCGAGCATTTGCACAGCCATATCCCTTTTTTGCCGGACAGAGCTATTCCGCTGCTGTCGTAGCCGCGATATTCGAGTTTTTTCAAGCCGGCAGCAATTATTGGCGCGGCGGGAGCGCCGCCGCATACGCCGAAGATTCCGCACATATCGTCCTCCGATTAAACGTATATAATTTAGGATATGTGTCTTGAGTCCGAGATGCCACCGTCGGCTGCGATTTCAGAGCATAAAAAAACGCCGCGCTTAGGCGCGGCGGCGAATAAAATCAGTCTGAAATCAAATGTTTTAATATCGCGTCTGCGGCGTACAGTCCGGCTACCGCGGGTACGATTGCGCCGCTGGGAATAAATTTTTGTCCGCAGGGGGCTTGGGCAGGCTCCCGCGCCTTAACGGGCTGCTCTGGAGACCAGACGACCGTAAGATTTTCTATGCCTCTTTTTTTCAGCTCGGAGCGCATTTTGCGCGCTATGGGACATACCGAGGTCTCGTAAATGTCCGAAACTCTCAAAAGCGACGGGTCGGTCTTTTTGCCCGTGCCCATGCAGCTGACAAGCTTTATGCCCGCTTTCCGGCTTCTTGAAATCAATTCCAGCTTGCCGGGAAAAAAATCAATCGCGTCGGCAACTGCGTCCAATCCCTCCAGACGGAATCGGTCTGCGGTTTCCGGCGAGTAAAACAACTCGTGCACGTTTATTTCGGCGTCGGGATTTATTTCCTTAAGCCTTTTTAATGCCGCCTGTGTCTTTGGAAAGCCGACGGTGGAGGTCAAGGCAAACAGCTGTCTGTTTATATTGGATTCGTCCACCGTGTCTGAATCCACAAGCTCCAGCGCGCCGACGCCGCTCCTTGCCAGCGCTTCCGCAATGTAGCCTCCCACGCCGCCCAGTCCGAATACTGCCACGCGGCTGTTTTGCAGCTTTTGGAATGCCGCGTCGCCGAGCAGCGCGCGGGTACGAATAAATCTTTCCGACATATTTGCAGTCCTTTATTCCGTGCGCAGGGCGACTACGGGGTCTTTTTTCGCCGCAGCCTGCGAGGGGAACAAGCCCGACAGCAGCGTAAGAACGACGCTTACGCATACCATAATCAGCGCTTCGTACCAAGGGAACACAGCGATAGCCGCTATCACGCTGACAGAGCTTACTATCAGGTTGATTATCAGGCACAAGATATATGTTATGCCGATGCCGATAAGCCCGGAGGCAAGTCCTATGATGAATGTTTCCGCATTGAACAGATAAGAAACATCGCGTTTTCTGCCGCCCAGCGACCTGATAACGCCTATTTCCTTTGTGCGCTCCACGACGGAAACGTAGGTGATTATGCCAATCATGACGCAGGAAACTACAAGGGACAGCGCGGTGAAGCCTATGAGTGCATAGGTGACTACGTCAATAAAATCGTTTATCATGGAGATGACCAGCGAAAGATTGTCGGCGTATGTGATGTCGTCGCGTTCCGCTGCGGGGATTGTCTTTCCGTTGACGACGATATCCTCGTCGGAGTTCCAGATGTCGAGATAAGCAAGCACGGCGTCCTTGTGCTCGAAATTGACGGGATAAATGGCAAGCGAGCTTGGCAGATTTATGCCGCCCAGCTGCTGGAGCGTCAGCGTATAATATTCGTCCGGCGCGTCGCCGCTCACGCCTCCGCCCATGCTTCCCATGAGAGCGGACATCGCGTTGGGAGTGCCTACAAGCCCCGTCTGGTTTTCGTGGGTTTCGCCGAGATATGTGTATGAATAATCGAATGTTATTCCCGTAGGTATGCCGTTGTAAATGAGGCTGGTGAAGTTCTTTTCACCCAGCTCGTTGAGATACGAGGCTATTTCCGAGTCGATATTTTGTTCTATCGCGTACTGAGCGAAGGCTTCGGTGTAGTAAAAGCCTGCGGACATGCAGCCGTATGAAATATCGTCTTTGGCACGAAGTATGCCCGTAACCTTGAGCTCTACGCCGTTTTCAAGCCCGTCTCCGTAAGCCCGATAGGTGAAAGGGGAAAACGGATTGGGGGATTTAGAAAAAATTTCGTCGTTAGGATACCAGACGAAAGCGCGTCCGATCAGTTCGGAATAAGAAAAGCTTTCCTTGTCGAGCGAAGCGTCGTACAGGGGGTCGTCCGAAGCCTTGTAAACAAGGTTCATGAACTGGTCCTGGGAATAGTATCCGAGTTGAGCGAGCAGCAAGTCGGTTAGCTCGGTGCTCTTGTTCACGACAATCATGACCTCGTCGGAGGCGTGGGCGATTTTTCCCTCGAGCAGGTCGTATTGCTCGAGCACATAAGCGTCGTCCGACGGCGCCTGTCTGAAGTTTTGGGTCAGAGTTGTCACGTAAGTGGCGTACTGCGCGAATTTTGTCTCCTTCAGCACGGAGGTGTAAATTGTTCTTATCGCGGTGAGCGACATGTTTTGAGCTTGACCGTCAAGCTCCGTTTTGAAGTCGGTGTAAATGTTGTTGCCTGCGTCCAGTCCGTAATCAAGGTGAACCGCAGCCGTGTCCTCGCCGGGCAATCCCTTGACGAAATCCACGTAGTCCTGAGTTATGTTGTTGGTTATGACGAGATTGTCAGCCGTGCCTGAACGCTGCACGAGCGTGTCGATTAAGGAATTGACGTTGACAAAGCCGTTTTCGACAATCAGCTCTTTTTTCTCCGACGGCGTCATGGTGGTCATGAGCGCGCTCATGTCGAAGGTCGTCTCCTCGATTGTAATCGGGTTGCCGGACAGCATGTCGTTCTGCATAGTGCGGATGTACGACTGCACGCCGTAAGAAATTGCCAAAACCAGCGAAACGCCTATTATGCCTATCGCGCCGGCAACGCTTGTCATGATTGTGCGGCCTTTTTTCGTAAACAGGTTTTGCGCGGACAGCCTGAAAGCAGTCCGGAAGGACATTTTGGCTTTTTCTTTGTTCGACTTGTTTTTTTGTTTTCTTTTTTGCGGCTTTGCGGAGGGCGCGTTCTGTTTCGGCGGCGCCGACTCGGCGGGCGGAGCCGATTCCGCTTTGCTGTTGTGTTCTGTCATTTCCTCCTTAAGGGAATAGGGGGTGCTGTCGTCTATCGTCCGCCCGTCGAGAAGCCTGATTATCCTCGTAGAATATTTTTCCGCAAGCTCGGGGTTGTGCGTCACCATTATTACCAGCTTTTCGCTCGCAATTTCTTTTATCAGCTCCATAATCTGAATCGAAGTCGCGGTGTCCAGCGCGCCGGTAGGTTCGTCGGCAAGCAGAATGTCCGGCTCGTTTACAAGCGCGCGCGCTATGGCTACGCGCTGGCATTGTCCGCCCGACAGCTGATTCGGTTTTTTGTAGTATTGCCCCTCGAGTCCTACGCGGTCGAGAGCGCGCTTTGCGCGTTTGGTGCGCTCAGCTTTGCTTACGCCCGCAATGGTAAGCGCCAGCTCGACGTTGCCCAGCACGGTCTGATGGGGTATGAGATTGTAGCTTTGAAACACAAAGCCTATCCTGTGGTTGCGGTAAACGTCCCAATCGGCATCGCGGAAATGCCGCGTGCTTACTCCGTTTATGAACATTTCGCCCGACGTGTATTT
>URVX01000052.1 GCA_900551395.1 uncultured Subdoligranulum sp.
CCCGAAAAATATTTCCAGATTGTCGGCAACAAAAGATTGTTCGACAGAAGAGCCTCCGACGCCGTTAAATTCGTCCTCGACAGGCTGCAGATTGTTTAGTTTAAAACGCCAGGATTCGTCAAGAAGCGTTTCGGTGTGTCCCGTATCCAATCCGAATAACATACACTCCGTTTTATAATTAAGCTTTATAGCGGGAAAATTAAAATATGACAGGTTATTTGTTTTTTTGTTGCTGCGTTTCGATACTGAATAAAGCTTGTTTTTCGTATCTATCCGCCAATAAAACCTCGAAATAATATCCCACCCCAAAAGCATACGGGCAGGAAAAGCTCTTCCTTTCTCGTCAACGCCGAAATCTAAATAATTATCGGGAACTATTCCGACCTCTGAATTTTCTATCGGCAAACCGCATATTTCCAAGCCGTTCAGATGACCTTTTTCAATCGTAAATAATTTTCCGTTGTTATTGCCTGCCGTCAGCCAACCGACCGTTTGAAAATCAAACCTTTTTGCAAGCGATTGAGAAATTATGCTGATTGACGCTCCCGTATCGAACAAGACTAAAATATCTTCGTCATGAACTTTTACGGTAATAAAAATCAAGCTGTCGAAAAGGTCGTTATTCAATCTATAAGTTTCTTTCATAAAACTAAGACCGTCCGCTGAATCGCTGTGTTGACGTACAAGCATTATATCATATCGGATAAGAGAAAACAAGCGGTTATAATGTCGGTTTTAGCCTGAGCCTTGCAGCCTTCAGCCATTTTGTCCGTGCGGGGGAAAGAAAAAAGGCGCGGCTGTATACCGCGCCTTAAATTTTTTCAGAATAGGGCTAATCCCGAATTCCTTGGGGAGCTTCGGAAAAAGCCGTGCCGTTTTGTTGTTTGCGCATTGATTTAAATCAATACATGTCTCCGCCCATTTGCGGAGCGGGAGCGGGTGCGGGCTCGGGGATATCGGCGACCGCGCTTTCGGTGGTGAGCAGCGTGCTTGCAACGCTTGCGGCGTTCTGCAGAGCGCTTCTGGAAACCATGGCGGGGTCGATGATGCCGAACTTAATCATATCGCCGTAACGGTCGTTCAAAGCGTCGTAGCCGTAATTTGCTTTGTTGCTGTTGACGACGTTGTAAACTATGACGCTGCCGTCGACTCCCGCGTTGGAGGCGATTTGCTTCATGGGGGACTGGATTGCCTGCGCGATGATCAGCGCTCCGGTTTTTTCGTCGCCCTCGAGACCGTTGGCAAGCTCTTTTACGTCGTTGACCGCGCTTAAAAGCGCCACGCCGCCGCCTGCGACGATGCCTTCCTCAACTGCGGCGCGCGTTGCGTTGAGAGCGTCCTCGATACGCAGCTTCTTTTCTTTCATTTCGATTTCGGTAGCCGCGCCGACGTTGATGACTGCAACTCCGCCCGCAAGCTTTGCAAGGCGTTCCTGATATTTTTCCTTGTCGTATTCGCTTGTCGTCTCTGCCGCAAGAGCCTTAATCTGTTTGACTCTCTGCGCGATTTCCTCGCTGCTTCCCGCGCCTTCGACGATAATGGTGTTTTCCTTGTCCACCTTTACCTGCTTTGCGCGTCCGAGCATATCTACGGTGGCGTCCTTGAGCTCGAGACCCAGCTCGCTGGTTATCACCTTGCCGCCGGTCAGGATAGCAATATCCTCGAGCATTGCCTTTCTTCTGTCGCCGAAGCCGGGCGCCTTGACCGCAACGCAGTTGAAGGAGCCGCGCAGCTTGTTGAGTATCAACGTCGTGAGAGCCTCGCCTTCGACGTCCTCCGCGATTATGAGCAGCTTCTGACCTGTTTTGACAATCTGCTCAAGCAGGGGCAGCAGCTCCTGAATGGAAGAAATTTTCTTGTCCGTGATGAGAATATAGGGGTTGTCCAGCACGGCTTCCATTTTTTCCATGTTTGTAGCCATGTAAGGGGAGCAATAGCCGCGGTCGAACTGCATGCCTTCAACTATATTCAGCTCGGTTTTCATGGTTTTGCTTTCTTCGACGGTGATAACGCCGTCGTTGCCAACCTTTTCCATAGCGGTGCTTATCAGCTCGCCGATAACGCTGTCGCCTGCGGAAATGCTTGCCACCTGGGTTATGCTTTCCTTGTTGGTGATGGGCTTGCTGATTTTTCTGAGCTTTTCGACGCACGCATCGACAGCCTTGTCAATGCCTCTTTTGAGGATAATGGGATTTGCGCCCGCAGCCACGTTTTTGCTGCCTTCTTTGATAATCGCCTGCGCGAGAACAACTGCGGTGGTGGTGCCGTCGCCCGCGACGTCGTTGGTCTTGGTGGACACCTCTTTGATTATCTGCGCGCCCATGTTTTCGAACTCGTCCTTGAGCTCGATTTCTTTTGCGATAGTCACGCCGTCGTTGGTGATGAGGGGGCTGCCGTATTTGCGGTCGATGACCACGTTTCTGCCCTTGGGACCGAGTGTGATTTTAACGGTGTCGGCGAGCTGGTTTACGCCTGATTCGAGAGCGGTTCTAGCGTCCGTTCCGTATTTGATTTGTTTTGCCATAATTTTTTTGCTCCTTATTTCGCATTAAGCTTGAATTTATTCCACTATAGCCAGAATGTCGCTTTGTCTTATGATAACGACTTCCTTGCCTTCCACCTTGAATTCGCTGCCGCTGTACTTGGCAAACAGAATTTTGTCTCCGGGCTTGACCTGCATGACGACCTCTTTTCCGTCCAGATTGCCGCCGGGACCCACTGCGATGACTTCGGCGATTTCGCTCTTTTCCTGAGCCGTGCTGGGCAGGAAAAAGCTGCCTTTCTTTTCTTCCTTCTCTTCGATAATCTTGACGACTACCTTGTCGAACAACGGTTTTAATTTCATATATAAAGTCTCCTTTTTTCCGTACTATTTAGCACTCAAGCTCGTTGACTGCTAAATTCTATATATATTATAAACGCCGAAAACTATTTGTCAAGAAAAAAACGAGTAAAAGTTTCGATTTTTTTGTAATTTTTTTGCTTGTCAGTTCAATTTGAATTTTCATTTTAAAGTACGCATACCGCGCCGTCGGCAGGTCGGGAAAAAAGCGTTTTTGATTTGACCGCGTTTCCGTATTGTGCTAAAATAAAACAAGAGGAAAATGGTTTTATGGACAAGTGGGACAGAAGATTTATGGAGCTTGCTTACACGGTTGCGGGTTGGTCGAGCTGTTTTCAGGAAAACAGACAAATCGGGGCGGTGGTCGTCAGGGACAAGAGAATTTTGACGACGGGCTACAACGGCGCGCCGGGCAACGTAAGAAGCTGCAGGGAAAGAGGAGAGTGCCTGAGACGGAAAATGAATATTCCTTCGGGTACCAGGCAGGAGCTGTGCTATGCGGTGCACGCGGAGCAAAACGCCATTATTCAGGCGGCGCGCATAGGAGTCCCTCTTGCGGGGGCGACGCTTTACTGCACGCATCAGCCCTGCGTCATCTGCGCCAAAATCATTATCAACGCAGGCATAACGCGCGTGGTGTTCGCGGAGGGCTATCCCGACAAATTCGCGCTTGAATTGTTTGCGGAAGCGGGAGTCGCGATAGAACGGCTGGAAAAAAACGCGGACGACAAATGAAAGCCGAAAGACCGGAAAGGAAAGGACGTTTTTGCGTCCTTTTGTTATTTGCGGAAAAAAATCGGCATAAGCTGTATTATGCAGAGAAAGGTATACGACTATTCCGCATATTCCTACGCCAGAAAGAAGCAGAACGCGGGCAGAAGGAGAACGCGATACGAAACCATGCGCTTCATTGCCGTTGCCCTGATTTGTCTGCTTGTGGGAATTCTGCTTTATACCAACCTGCACAAATCGTCCAAAATCACTCTTTCGGCAAAAAAATACTACGCCGTAGAAGTAGGGAGCTTCGCTTCCGAAGCCACGGCGCTTTATTTCGCGTCCACGATAAAAAACCGCGGCGGAGCGGGCGGAGTGTTTTACGACGGCAGCTACAGGGTGTTCGCTTCCGTTTATCTATCCAAAGACGACGCGCAGAGCGTGACTCAGAAAATGCTGGACTCCGACCTTAACGGCAAAATGTACGTTTTCGAGTTCAAAAAGACAAGAATAGATTTTTCGGACGGAAAAACGCTGTTTTTAAAAGAGCTTGCCAACAGCTTTACCGCGTTTTTGGAGGTTTTGCTTGCGGCAAGCCTGGACTACGACATGGATTCCATAAGCGGCAGCGAAATAATGCAGATGATGGACAATGCGCTGCACGACATAGAAGCTTATTACGAAAAGCTCGCAAAGCTCGTGGACGACGAGGCGAAGGATACCGCGCTGCACAAAATGCAGGACTTTCTGCTGGAGCAGAAGACTGTTGCGGGGCAGCTCAAGGGCGGAACGATAGACGGCAAGGATGTGAAGACCGCCTGCTTCGATATGCTGCTTATCTGCGAAAAGCTGTACTCTTATTACGGCTCGGCTGGATGAATTGCCTGAAATTACCAAAAAACAGGCTGGAAAAATGTGTTATTATACATTGAAGCCTATTATTATGAATTTGCAGCAAACGATTTCATTGCAGCAAAGGAGAGGGAAAAATCCCAATTTTCAATACATACTAATTTAATAGGTTATTTTTTGTCGGCAAACTGAATATTGTTCATAAAATACTTTGGAATTGCCAAAAAAAAAGCCTGTTTAGCGTTGACAAAAATGTATGAAAATGCGATAATCTTCAATGAACGGGCATTTGTCCGAACCAAAACGACAAAAACGAAAAAATTTACCAGAGGAGAACAAAATGAGTAAAATTTGTCAGATTCCTTTTCAGGAAACAGAGCAGCAGGCAAAGAAGCTTGCCGAAGTCATTGCCAAGCACAAAAAAGTGCCGGGCGCGGTCATGCCCGTGCTGCAGCAGGCGCAGGACATTTACGGCTATCTGCCTTACGAGGTTATGCAGCGCATAGCGGACGGACTGGACACCTCTATGGAAGAGATTTACGGCGTCGCGACTTTTTACGCTCAGTTTTCGCTTTATCCCAAAGGACAGTACAACGTCAGCGTTTGTCTGGGGACGGCGTGCTACGTCAAATCCAGCGGCGAGGTCATGGACAAGCTCAAGAGCCTGCTCGGCGTTAAGGAAGGCGAAATCACTCCCGACGGCAGATTTTCCATTCAGGCAACTCGCTGCATAGGCTGCTGCGGCTTGGCTCCCGTTCTCACAGTCAACGAGGAGGTTTACGGCAAGGTGACCGTAGCCGACGTCGAGGGCATTATCAATACATACAGAAACAAATAAGGAAAAATCCGAAAATGACATTGAAGGAAATTTCGACCGTTCTCAACGCCCGCGTGCTGTGCGGCGGCGAAGACGCTTTGAACACCGAAGTCGCCTCTGCGTGCGGCAGCGATATGATGTCCGATGTTTTGGCTTACGTCAAGGATCAGGGCATATTGCTCACCGGTCTGATAAACCCGCAGGTTGTGCGCACCGCCCTGATGATGGATATGAAATGTATCTGCTTTGTCAGAGGCAAGCAGCCGGACGAAAAAATTCTGGAAATCGCCCGTGAAAACGGCATAGTCGTGCTTTCTACGGACGAAAGGATGTATTCGGCTTGCGGCAAGCTTTACGCTATGGGGTTAAACGGAGAGGACAGATGACCGATTTAGTCTGGGACTTCGAGGTGGACGGAGGCAATTTCGAGCTTGCCGGCTCCGCGTCGCAGACCACCAAATCGAGACTGAAGCAGCTGGGGCTGCCCAACGAAACGGTGAGAAAGGTGATTATCGCCATGTACGAGGGCGAAATCAATATGGTTATTCACGCCAACGGCGGAACCGCAACCGTGTTTGTGGGACCTCAGGAAATAAAGGTCGTCCTCAAGGATACGGGAAAGGGTATAGAGAATATTCCTTTGGCTATGAAGGAGGGCTATTCCACGGCATCGAGCGAAATCCGCGATTTGGGTTTCGGCGCGGGCATGGGACTGCCCAACATGAAAAAGTATTCCGACGAAATGGATATAAAGTCGACGGTGGGCGTGGGTACCACCATCACCATGAGGTTCGCTATCTGATTTGACAGCGGACGAAGCGGGCGAAAATGGCAGAAACTTTCAGAGCCGTCACGTTGGACGCCGACAAATGCAAGGGCTGCATAAATTGTATGCGCAAATGCCCCGTGCAGGCGATAAGGGTGCGCAACGGCAAGGCTTCAATCGATTACGACAAGTGCATAAGCTGCGGAAACTGTATCAGGTCCTGTCCCAACAGGGCGATTTCCGCGCGTTACGACTCGTATGAAATTTTAAATGCATACAAATATCGCGTGGCGCTTTTGCCCAGCTGCATGTACGGTCAGTTTCCCCATATTTACGACGCGAAACTGATACTCAATTCCCTCAAAAACATAGGCTTCGACCACGTGTTCGAGGTGGCGCGCGCTTCGGATATACTGTCTCTTTTGAAAAGAGAGCTGTTTATCATGAAGGACTTTCAAGAGGCTCCCGTCATTTCCAACGTGTGTCCCGCCTGCGTGGAGCTGATATGCTCGAAATACCACTCGCTTGTGGACAATCTGCTGGATTTTCTGCCTCCGCTGGGTGTCGCCGCCAAGCTTGCGCGCGAGGAAGCGCGCTTAAAAAGCGGATTGGACGACGACAAAATAGGCGTGTTTTATCTTTCGCCCTGCCCCGCCAAGGTGCAGCAAATCAAAAGCGGGTATTACTCCAACATAAAAGAGCTTTCGGGCGTTTTGTCTATAGGCGAAACCTGCAAAAAGCTCAACCTCGTTGACGTTGCCGACGTCAGGACGGACGAGGACATCAAGGCGTCCAACATGGGCATAGCCTGGTCCACCAGCGGCGGCGAGGCGTCCAACATACCCAACACCAAGCAGCTGGCGGTTGACGGCATAGAAAGCGTCGTCAGCGTTCTCAAGGAGCTGGAGGACGGAAAGCTCAGGGACATTGATTTCGTGGAGATGCGCGCCTGTCACGCGGGCTGCGTGGGCGGAGTGCTCAACATAACCAACACGTTTGTGGCGAAAAGCAAAATTCACACCTTGCGCAAAACCGTGCTTTTAAACAAAACAACGAGACGGACAAAGTGGACAAACCGCAGGAGTTTTACAAAAACAACTGGAAATGGGAAACCAAGGATGTTTTCAAGCTGGACGGAAACGTGCTCAAAGCAATGGAAAAGATGTCCAAAATCGAGACCATTTTGAAAGCGCTTCCCGGACTGGACTGCGGCGTGTGCGGCTCTCCCACCTGTAGGACGTTTGCCGAAGACATAGTCAACGGCACGGCGGGGGAAAGCAAGTGCGTCGGGAGGATAAATGAAAGTTTCAGAGCTGGCAAAGACACTCGGCTTTAAGGTTTTTTCTTCGGGAGAAGACAGAGAAGCGGGAGGAGTTTACATAGGAGATTTGTTGAGCTGGGTTATGGGGCGCGCGAATGAGGACGACGTGTGGCTTACAATCATGAGCAACTTGAACGTGAGCGCCGTAGCCGAGCTTGCGGACGTGGCCTGCGTTGTGCTTTGCGAGGG
>URVX01000053.1 GCA_900551395.1 uncultured Subdoligranulum sp.
ACCTGTATATCGAAAAGGAAATGAGTATAAACGACGAGATTGACAAGCTGCGTCACTCGGCAACCTGCTCGCTTTTTGAAAGACGGGACACTTTGGTTGTTGCGAGCGTGTCCTGCATTTACGGCTTGGGCGCTCCGGGAGAATATTACCAGATGAGCCTGTCCATACGTCCGGGAGACAACGTCGACCGCGACGCCGTGGTGAGAAAGCTGGTGGAAATTCAATACCAGCGCAACGACATGGATTTTCATCGCGGCACGTTCAGAGTGCGCGGCGACGTTCTGGAGATTTTTCCCTCTTACAGCTCGGACAAGTGCATAAGGGTGGAGTTTTTCGGCGACGAAATAGAAAAAATCAGTGAAATAGAGGCGGTGAGCGGCAGGACGCTCGCCACTCTTTTGCATTGCTTTATATTTCCCGCAAGCCATTATGTGGTAAACGGTCTTACTATGGAAAAGTCCATAGAGAACATCAGACGGGACATGATTGCGGAAACCGAGGCGCTGGAAAAGCAGGGCAAGGCGATAGAAGCGTATCGGCTCAAGCAACGCGCCTCCTACGACATAGAAATGCTCAAGGAAATGGGCTTTTGCAGCGGAATAGAAAACTACTCCCGCTATTTCGACGGGCGCAGTCCGGGACAGCCGCCGTATACGCTGCTGGATTATTTCCCCGAGGATTTTATTACCTTTGTGGACGAAAGCCACATGACGCTGCCGCAGGTGCGCGGCATGTACAACGGCGACAGGGCGCGCAAGGAAAATCTCGTAAACTACGGCTTCCGCATGAAAAGCGCCTTCGACAACCGTCCATTGACCTTTGAGGAATTTGACGCGAGAGTGGGGCAGATGATATGCGTGTCGGCAACGCCCGCGGAATACGAGCTTTCGCGCGCCGACAATGTTGCGGAGCAGATTATCCGCCCGACGGGGCTGCTCGACCCCGAAATCGAGCTGCACCCGGTAGACGGGCAGATAGACCATCTGCTCGGAGAAATATCCGCAGTCGTGGAGCGGAGGGGAAAGGTGCTGGTGACCACGCTTACAAAGCGTATGGCGGAGTCTCTTACAGACTACATGACGCAGCGCGACATACGTGTCAGGTATCTTCACAGCGACATAGACACGCTGGAGCGGGTGGACATAATAAGCGATCTTAAAAACGACCGGTTCGACGTGCTTGTGGGCATAAACCTCCTGCGCGAGGGGCTCGATCTTCCCGCAGTAGAGCTGGTGTGTATTCTGGACGCCGACAAGGAGGGCTTTTTGCGCAGCGAAAGCTCGCTCATCCAGACTATAGGCCGCGCGGCGCGCAACGAAAGAGGGCGCGTAATCATGTACGCCGACACTGTGACGGGAAGCATGCGGCGGGCTATCGACGAGACCGACAGACGCAGGAATATTCAGGACGACTACAACAAGAAACACGGAATAATCCCCAAAACCATAGTTCACGACGTCAAAAACACTCTGGAAATCACCAAGAAAGAAAACGCCGTCGGCGAAAAGGATTTAAGGGCGGAAATAGAAAGACTGACCGCACAGATGAAAGAATGCGCCTCCCGTCTGGATTTTGAAAAGGCGATAGAGCTTAGGGAGCAGGTCTCAAAGCTGGAAAGGCGTCTAAATGCGGCGAAAAACAAGAAAACGGGCAGAACCGGCTGATTTCGGCAATTTATGAAGAACGAAATAATAATCAAAAACGCAAAGGAAAACAATCTCAAGGGCATAGATTTAACGATCCCCCGCGACAAGCTGGTGCTTTTCACGGGGATTTCGGGCAGCGGAAAAAGCAGCCTTGCATTCGACACAATATTTGCAGAGGGACAGCGCCGCTATATCGAAAGTCTGTCGGCTTATGCCAGACAATTTCTCGGGCAGAGGGACAAGCCGGATGTGGAAAGCATAGAGGGGCTTTCTCCCGCCATATCAATCGACCAGAAAACTACTTCCTCAAATCCTCGCAGCACTGTGGGGACGGTTACGGAGATTTACGACTATCTGCGCTTGCTCTACGCGAGAGCGGGCACGCCTTATTGTCCCGAATGCGGCAGGGAAATAAAGCGCCAGACTGTGGATCAGATAGCCGACAAGGTGAGAGCCTTGGGCGCGGGCGCAAAAATACAGATACTTGCTCCCGTTGTGCGCAGCCGAAAGGGAGAGTTTTTAAAGCTGTTCGAAAGCCTGAAAAAACAGGGCTTCGTGCGTGTAAACGTGGACGGCGAGCAACGGTTGCTTGACGAAGAAATAAAACTCGAAAAAACCTACAAGCACTCCATAAGCGTTGTGGTGGACCGTCTGTCCGTCAAGGAAGACATGTCACGGAGGCTTTACGACAGTCTTGAAACGGCGCTCAAGCTTGCGGAGGGGCTTGTGATAGTCAAGACGGAGGACTCGGAAACGCTGTTCTCCGAAAAGCTGTCCTGCCCCGACTGCGGCGTGACGCTGGAGGAGCTGGAGCCGCGTATGTTTTCCTTCAACAGCCCTTTCGGCGCCTGCCCCGACTGCACCGGCATGGGCTTCAAGAGGGAGTTCGACCCCGACCTCGTGATACCCGACAAAACCAAGTCGCTTGCGGGCGGCGCGGTCAAGCTTATGGGCTTCAATCTGGACGGCGGCGTAATGCAGCTTTATATAAAGGCTCTGGCAAAGCGCTACGGCTTCGATATAAACACTCCGGTCAAAGACCTTCCCGAAGAAATTATGCGTATACTGCTGTGGGGAAACGTCGGAGAACCGCTGTTGATTGAATATCAGACGCGCAGCTTCGAGGGGCAGTATACCAAGCATTGGCACGGACTGATACCCACGCTGGAAAGACGTTACAACGAGTCGACCAGCGACACCGTGCGGCGGGAATACGAAAATTATATGGTGGACAGGGAGTGCCCCGCCTGTCAAGGTCGTCGTCTCAAAAAAGAGGTGCTTTCCGTAAAAATCGGAGGCAAGAATATTTACGAGCTTACGCAGATGAGCGTGGACGAGTGCGTGGAGTTTTTCAACGCGTTGGAGCTTGACGAAACAAGGACGCTTATCGCGCGTATGGTGCTCAAGGAAATCACGGCGCGGCTCAACTTTTTAAAGGACGTAGGGTTGAATTATCTTACGCTTGCGCGTTCCTCAGGCTCCTTGTCGGGCGGAGAGGCGCAGAGAATAAGGCTGGCTACGCAGATAGGCAGCGGGCTTGTGGGCGTGCTTTATATTCTCGACGAGCCAAGCATCGGTCTGCACCAGCGTGACAACGAAAAGCTTATCGGAACGCTGCTGCACCTTCGGGACTTGGGAAACACGCTTATCGTGGTGGAGCACGACGAGGATACCATACGCGCCGCTGATTTTGTCGTGGACGTGGGACCGGGCGCGGGAGTTCACGGCGGCGAAATCGTTGCTACGGGTACGCCGCAGGAGATTATGGCTTGTCCGCGTTCGATTACCGGACAGTATCTTTCGGGAGCGAAAAAAATACCCGTGCCGGAAGCGCGCAGGGAGGGCAGCGGAAAATTTCTGCGTGTTCGCGGAGCGCGCAAAAACAATCTCAAAAATATAGACTTAGACATACCGCTGGGCGTGCTCAACGTGATTACGGGCGTTTCGGGCAGCGGAAAGAGCAGCCTGGTCAACGAAATTCTGAGTCCTTATCTTTCGGAAAAGCTCAACGGCGCGCGGCACGTAACGGTGGAGTGCGACGCGATAGAGGGCTTGGAGCACCTCGACAAGGTGATAAACATAGACCAGAGTCCCATAGGGCGCACGCCGCGCAGCAATCCCGCTACTTATACGGGCATGTTTACCGCAATACGCGATTTGTTCGCTTCAACTCCCGACGCAAAGGAGAGGGGATACAAGGCGGGGCGGTTTTCCTTCAACGTGGCGGGCGGCAGGTGCGAAAACTGCGCGGGCGACGGCATACTGAAAATAGAGATGAATTTTCTGCCCGACGTGTACGTGCCCTGCGAGGTGTGTCACGGAAACCGCTACAACCGCGAAACGCTTCAGGTCAGATACAAGGGCAAGAACATATCCGAGGTGCTGGATATGCGGGTAGAGGACGCGCTGGAGTTTTTCGACAGCATCCCCGCGATAAAAAACAAGCTTCAGACGCTGTTCGACGTGGGACTTGGGTATATCAAGCTGGGACAGTCCGCAACGACTCTTTCGGGAGGAGAGGCGCAGAGAGTAAAGCTTTCCACCGAGCTTTCAAAACGAAGCACGGGCAAATCGGTTTATCTGCTGGACGAGCCTACAACGGGGCTGCACACGGCAGACGTGGAAAAGCTGATTAAAATTTTGCAGCGTCTGGTCGCGTCCGGAAACACGGTTATCGTCATCGAGCACAATCTCGACATTATCAAGGTTGCCGACAACGTAATAGATTTGGGACCCGAAGGGGGCAACTGCGGCGGCGCCGTTGTGGCGCAGGGTACTCCCGAGCAAATAGCTCAAATCAAAGAAAGCTATACGGGACGTTTTTTAAAGACGGTTCTCGAAAGAAAATAACAAAAAATCTCCTCCCGTTTCGGGAGGAGTTTTTTTGCCGCAAAAAACGAATAACGGTTGTTTTTGCGGATTGCACCGCTTAGCGGCTTGGAAATTCAGGCTCTGAATGTGAGGCGTTTTTTGACGAAAATCAAAGGATATGCCGCAGCTTGGGCTCTGCGAGATGCCTTACGTACATGGCAAGCCTTCTTACAACCTCGAGCTGAACGAGGCAGGAGTCGAAGTCTTCCGTTTCAACGTAGCCCTTTGTTTCGGAAACGCGCAGATTGAGCTCGTAAACGTCGTTGTGCGGGAGGAAAAATTCGCATTTTTCTCTGACGTCGTACCACATTTTGTCGTACCTGTCAAACTGCTCCGGCGTCAGCTCTTCTTTTTTCGCAAGCTCGATGAGCTTGTCCGTTTCGGCGACGAACTCATCGAAGATGTTGTTTACGATAAGCGCTTCGGCTATTCCCGCGCCGACAAGAAACAGCAGTACGAGAATGGGAATCAAAATGTTTTTCACAGCAGTTGTTCCTCCTTCTGCGTCAGGTCAAAGCTGAAAATCGGGCGGTTTGCCGGCTGTATCACTACATGGTTTGTTTCGTCCACCGTCATCAGCATCACGTTTTTCAGCTTTATTTTATGTTTTTGCAGCAGCGCTTCCGCCTTGCTCTTGTCGACTCCGTGCTGTTTGAGGTCGTCCTCCGACCACTTTCCGTCGAGGACAAGCGGAATAGGCAGCCGCTGCTGCTTGTCCTCCAGATTTTTTTTGGGGATGACCGAAAGCTGACCGTTGGTTTCCATCAGCGCGTATTTGATTTCCTCGACGGAAAAATATCCCGCGCTGCGAATAGCCTGCATGAGGTCGCACGTCTGCATGTTGAGCTTTTTAAGCAAATCCTTGTCGATTCCGTTTTTGTTTATGACAAGCAGCGGCTTGCCGGAAATGAGAGACTGCAGCTTGCTGTTTTTCATAAGCAGCACGATAAACTGGTGCACGACATACAGCGTGAGAATACAAACAATGCCGTAAATCAGAGGTATGCTTCTGTCTCCCATAGGTATGCAGGCGATTTCGGAAATTACGAGCGTTATAACCAGCTCGAAAGGCTCCATTTCGCCTATCTGTCGTTTGCCCATCAGCCTGATTATCACAAGCAGAACGGCGAAAATTATCAGTCCTCTGAAAAATATCGTCAACATAATTTTATTTTGCGGATTGAGTAAAAAAATATGCAAAAACGATTTACAAACAAACGGACAGCGGCTATAATGTCATCAGCAAAGTAGGGCACGCGCGTAAAGTGTCGGCGGATGGGAAGTCGCCGCCGGACGAAAGACGACAGTCTGCGGTGTGTGTCCGCGTCCGTTGCGACATGTTTTTTTTCGCAAATTTTTTGTTGCGCCCGTCTGTTTGTTCAGTCGGATTTTACCTGAGCGAAAAAGGCTTTATCGTACGGACCTTTCTGAAATTTTGGGAGGTCTTTTTCTTATGTCAAAAAAAACTTATTACATCACTTTTACAGCCGTTTTCGCGGCATTGGGTATCGTACTTAATATGACTTCGTTTTATATGGCGAAGATAGATACCTTCGGCAGAGTAAGTCTGGTTTACGCGTTCTGTTTTCTCGCGGGGTGCGTGCTCGGCCCCTGGCTGGGCGCGGGCGTCGCGGCAATAACGGACTTTTTGCCCGCCGTCATATTTCCGCAGGGACCCTGGATGCCTCTGATAACCTTGTCCAACGCCGTCATGGCTTTGATTGCCGGCTTGTTTTTCAAGTATCTGCCCACAAAAAGCGTAACACTGAAAATTTCGCTTACAAGCGTCGTTACCTTTGTCGTATGTACGTTGGGGCTGACTGCTTTGGGAGAAACGCTGCTGTACAATATGGGAATGCAGGCTTTTTATCCTACGACAACCGCTCTCGTCAACAGCGGAATGTCCGTGTTCGTGGCGACTTTGGTGCGCAGGGCGACGGTGCAATGGTTTTGGCTGCTGCTAAACGCGGTCTTAACTGTTTTCGTTCTTAAATGTCCTGCGGTGATAAAATTCTTCCGCCGCAAAATAAGCGAATCGCGAAACGCCGCCTGAAGCAAACAAATTTTAGCGCAACAAAAAAAACGGTCTCCCTTTTTCGGGGAGACCGTAGGTTTTTCAGGCGATTTTTTTGGCCGTTTTTTTGTAAACAACCATGAGAATAATCGGAACTAAGCAGGTTAGCGCAGCCATGACCAGGCTTGCCGAAAAGCTTCCGGTTGACTCGGTCAAAAGGCCGCTCAACCAGTTGAAAACGACGGAGGAAAAGCCCAGTCCCAGCATTGCTATGCCGTAATTCGTGCCGCTGTAGCGCGCGCCGCCTATGTCCGTTGTCATGGCGGGGAATGTTGCCGACGGTCCTCCGTAAGCGAAAGCCGTAAGAGCTATGACCACGACAAACAAAGCTCCCCGCGCCCATATAAGGGCTGTCGCGCACGCCGCGGTAAGCGCCGCGAGAAAAATTATCGTGCCTGTGCGCCCGATTTTGTCCGAAGCCGTAGCCATGCCCAGACGTCCTGCCGCGTTGGCTATCCCTGTGATACTGACGGTAATTACGGCGAGGCTTTCGGACAGTCCGCGCTCCATACCGAGGCTTTTTATCACCGGGACGACTATGTTCCAGGTTGCGTTGATGAAAAAGCAGCTTAGAGCTATGCACCAGAAGGGCACGAGCTTCATTGTCTGCAGGGGAGTCAGACCGCTTGCGTGGGATACCTTCAGCTCGGTTTCCGTTTCCTGCCCGGACTGTTGTCGGTTTTGCAGGTTGTCGGGAAGTCTCACGAAACAGCACGCCGTCACGGTTACTGCCAAAAAGACTCCCGCAAGCGTCATG
>URVX01000054.1 GCA_900551395.1 uncultured Subdoligranulum sp.
CTTATTATCGCCACGTTTGTTACGATAGTGCAGATGGTGCTCAAAAAATTTATGCCCGACTTGTATGATTCGCTGGGAGTTTTTCTGCCGCTGATTGTAGTCAACTGCATAATTCTGGCACGGGCGGAATCCTTTGCAAGTCACAACAAGGTAGGTTATTCCGCTCTTGACGGGCTGTTTATGGGGCTGGGCTTTACCGCCGCGCTGACGCTTATGGGGGCGGTGAGGGAAATTCTCGGCAACGGCACCTTTTTCGGACTCAAGCTGTGGGATTTTCAGATAGGCTTTTTCAGCTCGGCTGCGGGAGCGTTTCTCACCTACGGACTGTTCATTCTGCTGTTCAATGTGATTTACAACGCTGCAAACAACAAGGCCAAGCACAAGCGCGCCTTGCTTGAAAGCAAAGCAGCGCCTAGCGGCGCACAGGAGGCTTGATATGTCCTTAGGTGCGTTGATTATAGGGGCTGTTTTCGTAAACAACCTCATATTGGTACAATTTCTCGGTATATGTCCTTTTCTCGGAGTGTCCAAAAAGGTGGAGTCGGCTTTCGGCATGGGCATGGCGGTTATTTTCGTTATGACCGTTTCGTCTCTCATTTCCTTTGCGCTTTATCAGTACGTTCTGGTGGCGCTCGGACTGGAGTATCTCAAGACCATAGTTTTTATTTTCGTGATCGCCGGGCTGGTTCAGATACTCGAAATGGTGCTCAAGAAATTCGCTCCGGCGCTTTACAGGTCGATGGGCGTTTATTTGCCGCTTATCACCACAAACTGCGCGATTTTGGGCGTTGCCGAGCTGAATATTATGGGCGGCTACACCTTGCTGACCGCTACTCTGAACGGATTGTTTTCGGGCGTGGGCTTTACTCTTGCCATAGTTTTGCTTGCAGGACTGCGCGAAAAGCTGGACAAGCTTCCTATTGCCAAGCCCCTTAAGGGCTTTCCGATAACGCTTATTACCGCATGCTTTATGGCTATGGCGTTTTACGTATTCAATTCCGTTACGCTTGGAGGCTGATATGAAATCGTTGCTGTTACTTAAGGATGTCGATTGGAAAAGCTTCGGAATAGTCGTTGCGATTATGGCGGGCATAGCCGTGTTTTTCGCCGTGCTGATAATAATCATTTCCCGCTTCTGCGAGGTCAAGGGCGATCCGAGAGTGCCGGAAATAGTGTCGCATCTGAGCGGAGCCAACTGCGGCGGCTGCGGGCATCCCGGCTGCGAGGGCTTTGCGCGCGCCCTTGTGGAGGGCAAGGCGAGCCTCGACGACTGCGGTCAGACGACAAAGGCAAACAAAATAGAAATATCCAACATACTGGGCATAAACTACTCCGGCGGGGAGGAAACGGTGGCTGTTGTCGCCTGCTGCGGCGGCATTATGTGCGACGACAAGTATTCATATCAGGGCTACGGAAGCTGTATTTCTCAGCAGCTGCTGGCTGACGGCAGAAAAAAGTGCGAGGTCGGCTGCATGGGCGCCGGAAGCTGCGTAGACGCATGTCCCAATTTTGCGATACAGGTCCACAAGGGAGTGGCTTCCGTGGACAAGGATTTGTGCATAAGCTGCGGCGTTTGCATCCGTACCTGTCCGAAAAACCTGATCAAGCGCATACCCAAATCCGCAAAGGTATATATCGCCTGTTCTTCGCAGAACAGAGGCAAGGACGTAATGGACGTGTGCAAGACGGGCTGCATAAGCTGCGGTCTCTGCCAGAAGGTATGTCCTCACGACGCGATACATCTGGTGAACAACGTGCCGATAATCGATTACGGCAAATGCACGGGCTGCATGACATGTCTGGAAAAGTGCCCGCGCAAATGCATAAGGAAATGTTGAATTGTTTGCGTTGAAAGAATGATTTTTGAGAAAATGCCGCGTGAATATTTGGGAAAAGTATTTACAGGGCATTTTTTTTGTGCTATTATTATCCCGCAATCGAGATAAATGCGGAACGGTGATAAATATGATAGAAGCAAACAAAATTGTTGAAAGAATAGGCTTGATAGACTTGGGCTCCAATACGGCGCGTCTGGTCATTTTCGACGTGCTGGAGGGCGGCTACTTTATGGTGGCGGACGAAATGCTGGAGGCCGTGCGGCTGGGCGAAACGGAAATTGACGGCTCGCTTAAGCAGACGCGGGTTTTGGAGGCAATCAACACGGTAAAGGTTTTCAAAAAGCTGTGCGCGGTCAACAGAGTGGACAAAATTCTCGCCGTGGCTACCGCAGCCGTGCGTCGCGCGAAAAATCAACGCACGTTTTTAAACGAAATGTTCGGCTCTACCGGGCTCAAATTCAAGGTTGTTTCCGAAGACGAGGAAGCCAATCTCATCTATCAGGGAGTAATCAACTCGATGGAAATTCCCAAAGGGCTGATTATGGAAATAGGCGGCGCAAGCACGAAATTCGTTTATTACAACCGCCGCAACATACTGCACACCGAAATTTTTTCTTTCGGTGCGGTGACGCTTACGGAAATGTTTGCCGGTCCCGACGTCGAGCCTGAGGAGGCGGCGCGAAAAATCACGGAATATTTCAGGCAGCAGCTCGAAACGGTAGAATGGCTCGGCGAGCTTGACCCGGAAACCCAGCTTATAGGGGTGGGCGGCTCATTCAGAAATCTCTCCGCTTTGGCGCGCCGTATGCGCAAATATCCGCTGGACATGACTCACAATTACAATCTGCCCGTATCCGACCTCAACGCCGTTTACGAAATATTCAAGTCCGTAGATCCTGACAAAAAAAGCAGGATAAGGGGCTTGTCCGCCGTGCGCGCAGACGTTTTTCCGAGCGCTCTTGCGGTGATAAAATGCGTTGCCGACACTCTCGGCTTTTCCAAAATCGTCACGTCTGCCTGCGGTCTGAGAGAGGGCGTCATGTTCAATTATGCCGTGCCTACTACTTTGGAAAAACCGATTACGGACGTTTTGGGACACAGCATTATGACTTATCTGACTTATCTTGGGTGCAACGTGGCGCACGCGGAGCAGGTATACAATCTTACAATTCAGCTGTTCAAGCAGCTCAGAGTGCTGCACAAATTTCCGCGTATGTATGTCAGAGTGCTACGCGTTGCCGCCCTGCTCAACGAAGTCGGCAAAACTTTCAAATATTACGACAACGCGAAACACGCGGCGTACATGATACTCAACTCCAATCTGTACGGAATTTCGCACAGAGACATTGTTCTTGCGGCTTTCGTGACGGACGTTTTCAACAAAAACGAATTCAGTCTCACCGATTGGGAAAAATTCAGGGAAAAGGGTATTATCAGCGACGAAGACGTAGACGCGGTAAAAAAGCTTGCAGTCATATTGGGGCTTGCCGTTGCCTTTGACAGAAGCAACGCGGGCGTGATTATGGAAATCAACTGCGACGTGTTGGGCGACAGCGTTATCATGAAGACGGAGGTCATAGGCGACACCACGTTGGAAATGCGCGACGCAAACAGGTGCGTTATGGATTTCCGCAGAGTGTTCAGAAAAAATCTCGACATAATCTGAAGCTATGAAAACAGTGCTTGCATCGGCATCTCCGCGCAGGAGGGAGCTTTTGAAAAATATCGTGTCGGACTTTTGCGTGCATCCGTTTTCGGGAGAGGAAAATCTGCCTCACGACAAGCCCGCGCGTTATGTAAAGGCGCTTGCGAGGCTCAAGGCGTCGGAGGGCGCCCGCCTTTATCCCGACGCGACGGTTGTCGGCGCGGACACGGTGGTGGTGCACGGAGGCAGGATTATCGGAAAGCCTGCGGACGAAAAGGACGCTTTTGAAATATTGAAAGAGCTGTCCGGCAGCACGCACAGCGTTTATACCGGAGTTTGCGTTATAAGCAACGGGAGACAAAGGGTTTTCGTGCAAAAGAGCAGAGTGCGCTTTTATACTTTGACCGACAATCAGATAAACGACTATATCGCAAGCGGTTCGCCTATGGACAAGGCGGGCGCATACGGAATACAGGACAGCGGCTTTGTTGCGAATATAAGGGGCAGCTACACAAACGTCATGGGCTTGCCTGTGGAAAAGCTGCGAAAAATACTTAAGAAAGAGGGACGAAATGGCTAAATACGAGCTTATTGCGGATATCGGAACCGACTATGTGAATATGTCCTTGAAAAACACGGATTTTGTTTTGCGGGAGCCGTCGCTGGTGCTTGCGGACGCGCAGAACGAATCTGTTTTTCTTGCGGCGGGGCTTGCCGCCAAGCGCGGCGCCGAATCGGACAACGCAAAGCTTGTATATCCCTTTGCCGAAGGCTGCGTGGCGGACAAAAAGGCAGCCGACTTTTTCCTGCGAAAATCCATGGAAAAGCTGTTGCCGTCTACGGCGTTTCCTCCGAGACTGGATATATTATGTCTTTTGCCCATCGGCGCGGGCAACGGCGAAAAAAAGACGCTGGAGGAAATTTTCAACAACATAGGAGTCAAATCCGTCAGGTTCAGAGAATCTGCGCTTGCCGCAGCCGCAGCTTGCTTCAAGGAGTTCGACAAAAGAGCGGGCATTGTTGTGGACATCGGCTCGTCCGTGACCGACCTTGCGGCGGTCAGAGAGGACAAAATCGTCGCAGGCTGCTCGTTTTATCTGGGCGGAGCGCATTATACTCAGCAGATAGTCGATTATGTGCTGAAAAAATACGGTCTTCAAATCACCTTCGCGCAGGCGGAAAAGCTCAAGCTCAAATGCGCGGGGCTTTATCCAAACGACGTTTCATACGGAACCGTCGCCGGCGTCAGCTTGAGCAAGGGCGTCGCAGAAGAGCAGACGATAACGGCGCGCGAGATTTACGACGTGCTTGCGGGACTTACAGACAAGCTTTGTCAGGTTGTTTCCAGCCTGCTTCTTACCGTTCCTCAGGAAACGAGCTCCCTTTTCAAGGAAAGTCCTGTTTTCCTGTGCGGCGGAGGAGCCTGTCTTTCCGGCATGGAAAAATATTTTTTCGACAAAATGAATATGGGCGTGCTTGTACCCTCCGACTGCTTTCTCGCAGGCGTAAGAGGCGCAAAGCTTCTGCCGTGAGCTTTTGAAATATTTGCAAACCAATAAAATATTTTTATCCACAGTCGAGACGAAATTTTTCATTGCTTCGGAGAATAGCTTCCGGCTTTGACGCGTTGACCTTTATGTAATCTTTTGATTTTTTGCCTTCCGTTTCTGGAAGGCTTTTTTTTGACGGATTTTTTCGCAAATATGCGTTTGATGTCGAAAACAGTGAAAAAAATTGTCGCAAAAGGTCTGTTTTTGCGCGGCTCGCTTTACCCGTTTGAGACTGATGTATAATTTACCGAAAGAGGTTTTTGCTTATGGCAACGAAAATAGCCGTTCTGGGCGGCAAGGGAGGAGTTGGAAAAACGACAGTCACCGCCAATCTGAGCTACGCTCTGGCAGGCAAGTCTTTGAGAGTCGCTGCGGTGGATTTGGATACGGGACTCAACTGTTTAAACAGGGCGTTCAGAAATCCCAAGCCGCTTTTTTATCTCAACGACGTATTGACGGGACGATGCAGGATAAGACAGGCTCTCGTGCAGAGCGAAACCCGTCAGTCCTGCTACGTTCTCAGCGTCAAGGAAAATACCGACCCGCCGGCACAGAATATACGCGCTCTGTTTACTCAGATGGAGCAGATGTTCGATTATATTCTGGTGGACAGTCCTCCGGGCTGGGGAGAGGACGCCGAAAGAGCTTTCAAATGCTGCGACCACGCAGTTGTGGTTTTTACTCCGCACCCCAACTCTGTGCGGGGCGCCGCCGCCGTGATAGAAGCGCTTAAGCCCTACGACTATCTCAAAATTTATTCCCTTCTCAATATGGTGCGCGGCGACCTTGTGAAAAGCGGCGCGATACCTACGCCCTTCGAGCTTTTCAATATGCTCAAGGTTTCTCCGCTGGGGCTTGTTCCCGATTCGGACGCATTTGGCTTTTCGCCCGTTGCGTCGAGCGAAATTTTCGACATAGCGGCAAACAATCTGCACAACGGCAGAAGCGATATCTTTGACTGCGTGAAGCAATATTCGGGCTTTTTCGGAAAGCTGAAAAGCAAAATGAAACGCAACGCATAAACCGCCTTGCACGTTCATATATTATCCCAAAGAAATGTTTTTCGGAGGTAAACGCACGATGTATGACGTTGAAAGCGTAGCAAGATACGATTGCGAGGCGGTTGAGGAGGATTGGCTGGAAATAAGCTACACCAAAAGACACTATATAGACGACGGAGACGATTATTCCGCCGCAGCCGGCTCCTTGCCGCAGCGCAGAGGCAGAAAAGGAAAACGGAGCAGACGCATATCCTTGAACGGAGAGGTGAAAAAGTGGATTTACCGCGCGGCGGCGCTTGTCGTTATGGCTGCGCTTCTTATTGCCATGCGTTTTGTGGACAGCGGCTTTGTGGGCGACGTATTCAAGACCGCACGGGAAACGTACACGACCTCTCTGATAAGCGCGTTCACCGCGAAAACCGATTCCAACACCATTACCATACCTATCAATTACAGCGTGGAAAGCGTGAGCGACGGAAACATAGTGCTGGGAGGAGGAATGCTTTCCCTGAGTCTGACCGACGGCAAGGTGGAGGATGTTACCGAAAACAGCGCGATTGTCCGCGTAAACGACAATTTGTGCGTTATTTACGGCAATCTTAGCACGGTGCTTGTGACACGCGACCAGCAGCTTGCTTACATGGACGTAATCGGCAAGTATGAAGACAGCACCACGATAAATCTTTTGTACAAGGGCGAAAAAATTACGGACATAACGGCTGTGGACTACACGCTTACATGGCAGGTCTGAAATTCAGGATTTTAAAAAGCTTCTGGCTGCTTTTTGCCTTTTCGCTGCTTATCAGGCAGGCTTATATCTTCGGACTTTATACATTGAGTGTGCTGATTCACGAATCGGCACACTACTTTGTTGCCAAAAAATGCGGCTACAAGTGCAACTGCATTGCCGTTTCGGCTTTCGGTGCGGTGCTTTACGGAGAGTTCGACAGCATGGACAATCGCGACGGAATAAAAATCGCGTTGGCGGGACCTGCGGCAAACGCAGTCTGCGCGCTGTTG
>URVX01000055.1 GCA_900551395.1 uncultured Subdoligranulum sp.
GGTTAAGAGACCGTGCGCCGACCTTATCGGAACGCTTCCCGTATTCGCCAACGCAAAACAGCCTGTCCCGTAGGTGTTTTTCAAGCTTCCGCTTTCCACGCACAGCTGTCCGAACAGCGCTGCCTGCTGGTCGCCCGCAACGCCGAGTATGGGCACGCTCTCTCCCAGAATAGATTTGAACGTAACGCCATAATCGAAGCCGGAGGGATGAACTGAAGGCAGCATTCGGCGAGGTATGTCGAACAATTTAAGCAGCTCGTCGTCCCAATCCAGCGTGTGGATATTGAAAAGCATAGTGCGGGAGGCGTTTGTATAGTCCGTAGCGAAAATTTCGCCTCTGCTCAAGTGCCACATCAAAAATGTGTCCACCGTGCCGAACAAAAGCTCGCCTCTTTGCGCCCTGTCCCTCGCGCCCGCCACATTGTCCAAAATCCACTTAAGCTTTGTAGCGGAAAAATACGCGTCCGGTACAAGTCCCGTTTTTTCATAAATAAACTCGGACAACCCTTCGGTTTTAAGCTTTTCGCAAAAATCCGCAGTGCGTCTGCACTGCCAGACTATGGCGTTGGCGACAGGCTTGCCTGTATTTTTGTCCCACACAAAGGTAGTCTCGCGCTGATTGGTTATGCCTATTGCCTCTATTTCGTCTATGGTCACGCCGGCTCTTATCAATGCTTCGGGCACAACGCCTATCTGGCTTCCCAGAATATCTTTCGGGTCATGCTCAACCCATCCGGAATAGGGATAAATCTGGGCAAACTCCTGCTGTGCCATGCCGAGAATTCTGCCCCGCTTGTCGAACACAATGGCGCGCGAGTTTGTTGTCCCCTGATCCAGCGCAAGTATATGCTTCAAAAGCGCTTCCTCCTTTTTGCTTAAAATTATCCGTGCTCCTTCAATAAACGTCTTTCGTCGCCACGAAAGGCACTCCGCTGCCGGCTGCGTTCTCAAGCACGATGTCGCCGATTTTTATCGGAGGGGAAGCCTTGACCGATTTTAACTCGCGCAGCGCCTCGAAAACGCTTTGTTTCGGAATAGGCTGCAGGGTCTTGACTGAAAGCATTTTTTTCGAGCCCGAAACCTCTACCGTGCTTGTAACCGTCCTTTTGGGCGCTTTAAACTCGTCTGCGGCATAAGCTTTTCCTCTTGGACATCCGTTTCCGCTCACGTTCAGATTTCCGTCTGTCTCAGTCGCTTTTAAACGGCAGCCCATAGGACAGCAAATACAAATAAATTCTTTTTCCATAAAAATCACCGCAAAATTTCCAGAAACACCTTTACCCTCGCAAACTGCCTGAGACTTGCCGAAGCCGCTTGGTCGAGAGCAACGGTCCCCATTTCGCCGGGAGTTACCACACGCCGGGCTTTTGAAAAAATCCTCTTTCCGTCCGCTTCAACCACAAGCCTTGCGTCTTTAAACACTCCGTTTACTCTCAGCTTGAGCTGCACGGTTTTTTCATTGCCGCGCGCGACAAAACGGGGAACGACATATCTTACGCCAAAGCCCGCCTCGATTTCGCACGCGTTCTTCCTGTCGTATGCTTCGAGCCTGTTTGCGACGAAAGCGGCGGCGCTTTCACCCGCGCGAAGTCCCTCCTCGCTGACAAAATCCACCAAATCGTGCACATGCAGCGCGTTTCCGCACTGGAAAATCCCATCGGCGTCCGTCATAAGGCTGTCGTCTACAATCGCGCCGCCCGTAACGGGGTCAAGACCTACTCCCGCTTGGCTCAACAGCTCGTTTTCGGGAATCAGTCCGACAGAAAGCAGCAGAGTGTCGCAGGATATATATCGCTCCGTCCCTCTGACAGGCTGTCTGTTTTCATCCACTCGCGCCAGAACGACTCCGGTCACGCGTTCTCTGCCCTCTATCCTCACCACCGTGTGCGACAAAAGCAGAGGAATATCGAAATCGTCGAGGCACTGGACTATGTTTCTGTTCAGCCCCGAAGAATATGGCATAATTTCGGCAACCGCCTTTACTCTTGCGCCCTCGCAGGTCAAACGGCGCGCCATAATCAGTCCTATGTCGCCGGATCCAAGCACAACCGTCGATGTTGACCAGCTTCTGCGCCGTACCTGCGGAATAAATACCCGCACAGCGCGCGCCCGCAATATTCACCGCGCCGCGCGGACGCTCTCTGCAGCCGCACGCAAGCACTACTGCGTCCGCCTTTACGCTGAAAAGACCGTCCGCAGGGTTTACGGCGGTCACGATTTTGTTTCTTGTAACGCTGAGCACGGTTGTTTCCGTCCTGGTTTCTATATCAAGCGCCCTTACCCGCGCGGAAAACCTCGCCGCATACTCCGGTCCCGTAAGCTCCTCCCCGAAAGTATGCAGTCCGAAACCGTTGTGAATACATTGATTGAGTATTCCGCCCGTTTCTTTTTCGCGTTCCAAAAGCAGTATGTCCGTTTCTCCGTATTCCGCAGCGCTTGCGGCCGCCGCAAGCCCCGCCGGACCTCCGCCCACGATAACAATTTTTTTGTGCGTCATATTTCCTCAAGCCGCCCGAGCGGACGACCAACGCCGTTCTGCTTCAAACGCCCCACTACCATTTTTCCGTTTCCGTTGAGCTTTATATCCTCGAAAGGCACGCCCAGCTGCTCGGAAAGAATTTCCATAACGCGCGTACAGCAAAAGCCGCTCTGGCACCGTCCCATGCCCGCGCGCGTGCGTCTTTTGACGCCGTCAAGGTCTACCGCGCCCAACGGACGCGCAATGCTGTCTACGATTTCGCCTTCGGTCACGTTTTCGCAGCGGCATACTATTTTGCCATAAAGCGGGTTTTCCGCGATTTTTTTGCGACGCTCGTCGTCGGTTGCCGTCGCAAAACGGAAAATACCCTTGCGCGTTCCGTCAAAGCTTTCGTTTTTTTCCGCTTTCAGACGAACAGCCACGTCTTTTGCAACCTTGACTGCAACTGCGGGCGCGGCGCTTAGTCCCGGAGATTCTATTCCCGCCACGTTGTAAAAATTTTCCGCGTCGCTCCAGCCGATTTCAAAATCATTTGCCACGCTGTGCGCGCGAAGTCCGCAGTATTGCTTGATTACATATCTCCTGTCTAGTTCGGGCACGGATTTTGTTCCCTTTTCAAACAGCTCGTTCTGACACTCCGCCGTTGTGTCCACGTTCCATTTGTCCCGCGTGTCGTGCGCCGTAGGTCCTACAAGTATGTTGCCGTGCGTGGTAGGCGCCACAAGTATCCCCTTGCCCATAGACGTAGGCAGCTGAAACAAAGTAGTGTCGGTCAGGTAGCCGCAGTTCTTGTCCAGCAAACTGTACTCTCCCCGTCGGGCGATAATTTCCAATTTTTTTTCGCACACCATGTTGTTTATTTCGTCGGCGAAAACTCCCGCGGCATTGATTACCGTACGCCCCTTGAAGCTCCTGCCGTCGCGACACGTCACGTCGAAATAATCCACCGACCTGACTATACCCGTCACCTGCGCGTCAAACTCGAAGCGCACTCCGTTTTTGTAGGCATTTTCCGCGTAAGCGATATTCATCTCATAGGGGCTTACAATTCCCGACGAGGGCGCGTAAAGCGCGTAAGCGGTCTTTTCGGAAATGTGCGGTTCGATTCGTCTCGCCTCGTCGCCGTCAATGATACGCAGTCCCTCCGCACCGTTTTCCTCGCCCTTTCGCAGCAGCTCGTCAAGGCGCGGTTTGTCCTCGTCGCAAAAGCACAGCACCATTGCTCCGTTTTTCCTGTAAGGGAAATCCAGCTCACGCGCAAGCTCAGGGAACATTTTTGCCCCTTCGATGTTATATTTCGCCTTGAGAGAGCCAGGCTCCGCGTCAAAGCCGGCGTGAACTATTCCGGAATTCGCCTTGCTCGTGCCGGCAGACACGTCGTTGAACTGCTCCAATACAATTATATTCAAACGGAAACGGGAAAGCTCGCGGGCTATGCCGCAGCCAATCACGCCGCCTCCGACTATAACAACGTCGAAAACGTCTTTCATGATATTCTCCTGTTTGTTTATTATAAATTTTGTCGCGGCAAAAATCAACTTTATATGCCGGCAAATAAAATTTCTTCCTCACTTTTCACACAAACGCGATTTAAGGCATAAAATATTCGGACAGGAGGTATTTGTTTTGGACCTAAAAGAACTGAAAACCAAAAGCGATAAGGTTTATCCCGAAATAATTATTACTGCTCCCAATCCCGCGGAAGCCGCGCTTCTTCAGTCAGATTACGCAGGAGCGGGCAGCGAAACAACGGCAATCATGACGTACATATATCAAAGCTACATAATAAGACTTTTTGACGAGGATATTGCCGACGTTCTGGAAAAAATTGCAATTACGGAAATGCATCACCACGACATTTTAGGCACCACCATAGCTCGGCTGGGAGGAAATCCCGTAATCGGAGCGGACAATCGCTGGTGGACGGGCGCCAACGTAAACTACACCGTCAACCTTAAGGATATGCTGACGGAAAACATAAAAGCAGAGCAGGCTGCCATTCAGAATTATCGCTGCACCATTGCCAAGCTCACAAACGAGTCCATCAAGGAGACCTTGGAATGTATAATTGCCGACGAGGAGGTGCACATCGCAACCTTTGCCATTCTCTTGAAATATCTCGAATTCTGGAAATGAAAAGCGTTTTATGTTTATTCAAAAAGGCGGAGCTTGGCGCCCCGCCTTTTTTCTTGTTTAAGCGTTGAATTTGCGCGCCATTTAGTTTTTGAAGCGCTTCCAGAACACTGTGGACAAAATCAGAACATTGAGTATGGAAAAGAAAAACAACGAAAAAGTCAGCCAGTCGGAAAAGTCCCTGAAAGCCGGCACGCTCCACATCAGTATCTGCGGCAAAAGCGCCACCACGCTTGTGAGCAACAGCGAAACGAAATAATATTTATATTTGGTTCTCTGCACAAAAAGCATAGCGTCCGTTGCCAGAATCACAGCAATCAAAAACGCGGGAATGATGTACTCCAGCGACACGCCGAATTTTTCAAGCGTGCCGGAGACTTCAAGACTGTGAACTATGTCATAGCCCGCAAAGGATAGGGACACAAAAAGCGCGCTTACGAAAAAAATCGAGTAAAGCCTGCTTCTTCTGTAAATCGAGGTCACGACGCAGGCATAAAGCACAACCGCGCTTATACCCACATACGCCGACCAAAGACTGCCCCTTACGATAAGCAGATTTATTGCTACGCAGGCGGCGACGATAAAAATCAGAATAAGCAAAAACTTTTTCTGCAAAAAGTTGTTGTTGTCCTCCGTTTTGGCAACCAGCTTGGGATACGACGCAAGCGGCTGAATGTTTTTGGCGTAATACTCCTCATCGCTCCCCTCTCTGTGCGTCAGATAGCTTCCGCACAAGGGACAGTTTTCGAGGTTTTCGTTTACGTCCACCTTACAATATTCGCAATATTTCATCTTCCACCTTTCGGTCACACCTCGCAGTTGGTTTCCAACGTGACGTTGACACCCAGCTCCGCCAGCTTGGAAAAAACCAAACGCTCTATGTTGCTTTCTACTATCGTCCTCGCCGCGCACAGCACGAAATTGTCCTTGTACGTAACAGCGCTCCAGCCGGTCGTTTCTCTCACCTGGGGACCGAGCGAAAACTCGTATCTCTCAACAAAGTCTTCAAACTCACGAGGCGCTTTCGCAACGCCCAGATTTGAAAACGTAGAGGTGCGCACCCTGTCTCCGAAGCGTCTGATTGCAAACTTCAGCACCATGTCCTTTATGACGAGAGGCGCTATTTTTATCATAGGATTGAGCTGGCTTTTTACGTTGAAGTTTATCACTCCCATGAAAAACTCTTTGTTGTTCTTTTTTGCAAACTGCTCCCGAACCTTTTCAAGCACAGAATCGAAGTCGGTCGAGTTGTCGTTGATTATGGGCATGACGGCAATAAAGTTGCGCAGCGTAGGGCTGGGAAAATATCTTTTCAGGTTGCAGGGCACGCTGACGGCGACGGGAAGCTTTTTGGAATAGCCGTAAAACAGCCTGTCCTGCTCCGTCGCCCAGATGATACACGCTGTTATAAGCTCGGTTACGGTGCAGTTCTTTTCGCGCGCAAGCTGCCTGACGCTCTGCGCGCTCATGGTGCCGAAAATCACGCAGGAGGAATAAGGCGTAAGCCTCGTCCCCTTTACCGCATACGCCACCACGTCCTTTTCGGCTTTGGGCGTCTTTAAATCAGCCATCTGCAAAAAGCTGTCCACCATTTCCTCGCGCTTGGGCTTGTCGCGGAAATCCGGGCAGTTAGTTTTTTCCTCTACTTCAACGTCGTACTTGAGCTTGAGATAACACGCAAGCAGCGAGTTTACAAACGTGACGCCGCCGTTGCCGTCCGTTGCGACGTGAAAAAAATCCACCGAAATTCTGTTTCCGTAAAACAATACCCTTATGCTGGAATGCCGGGAGTCGAGAGGAATCTTCCGGCAAGGGAAATCCACGTCCTTTTCTACCGTCAGCGGATGAGTCGACGGCTCCAGATAGTACCAAAAAAATCCGCGCTTGACCGCGCTTGTCACGGCAGGAAAACGAGGTACGAGAAAATTGACGGCTTTTTGCAAAATTATCGGGTCGACTTTTTCCTTAAGAAGCACGCTCACGCGAAAAAGATTGTTTTTGTCCGCGCGCGTCGTAGACGGAAAAATCAGCGCGGCATTGTCCAGCTTTACCCACTCGGCATTGGTGAACTGCGTGCGCGCAACCTCCGCAATCTGCTTTTTGAGACGAAAATCCTCCGCCTGCGCGGCGCTCAATCCGTCTTTGGAACGAGCCTTGACACGTCTTTCCTCACGCGCAAGGTCGCGCAGCGCTTCGTCGTCAAGCGCGCGCGAAAGCCTCTTTTCGGCACGCATAATCAAACGCGATGCCTTTCGGGCGCCCTTTCCGCTCTTTTTCGAATATTTTTTTAAAATTGCTTTCATTTTTCGACCGCGTTTCAACAGCAGTCAAACCGATGATAAACGAGTTTTATATTTAAAGAAAATTTAACTG
>URVX01000056.1 GCA_900551395.1 uncultured Subdoligranulum sp.
GCCGTCATAATACTCGTTATTTCCACCAAAATTCAGGTTACAAAACCAACTGCAATATGGAGACTGCTCTCTATTTTGCTGCACATCCTTAAATGCAAAGAACTCTCGTCCGACATGATTAAAGACACCGTCTACGATCACGCGAAGTCCTAACTTGTGGCAATATGCTACATAATCTCTGAAATCATCGTTTGTTCCCAAACGACAGTCTACTCTGCGATAATCTGTCGTCTCATACCCATGCCCCACTGACTCAAACAACGGTCCGATATAAATTGCCGTGCAATTTAACTTAGCGGCATGTTCTGCCCACTCCTTTAACTGATCAAAATGGGATTCCGCGATCCCTGTATTTTCTTTGGCGCATCCACAAAGTCCCAGTGGATAAATGTGATAAAAAACTGCCTGATCATACCATTTCATCATTCTTTTGTCTCCTTCTGTGTTAAACGCTTGTGATGTTCTTCTTTATCCGCATACATCTTGTCATCTGCCTGCTTCATAATATGTTCTATGTCAGACGCTCCGTGGATTTCTTCCCAGATCACACCACAACTGGCACCGATCCGGTATGGCTTACCACTTTCTCTGTCAATCTGCGCGATCCGTTCCTGAAGCATTTGACGATAGTTCTCATAAAACGTGAGATTTGCCTTGTCATACTCTTCTACCAGACACATGACGTATTCATCCCCGCCGAAACGTGCACATATCCCATCTACCGCAACGGCAGTGTCGGATATCGCCTGCGCTATACTGCAAATGGCAAAATCTCCTTCTATATGTCCATAATGATCATTGATCAATTTGAGCCGATCCAGATCTACCGATGCCATAAACAACATTTTGCGCTTGCCGGCAAGCTTTGCGATCCGATTGCGTAATTCGTCATAAAATCCATGTCTATTATAAATCGCTGTCAATGCATCTTTAACATATAAGCTATACAACTGCGCCTGCTTACGTACTGCACCAAACACCTGATCCAAACTCATGGAAAACTCATATAACATTCCATAATCCATCTTGGCTGCATCATGTGAGACCACCATATAGCCATAGATCTCTGATTGCCAATGAATTGGTACAACGATCAGCTGATTGGTGCAGGCTCGGATCCTGTCAAAACACTGTAATTGCTTTTCCAGTGGTATCCGTTCTAATGGCATCGAAAATGTTCCATCGCACATTTCAACCAGCTTAACCAAGTCAGTCACGTCACTCGCACAGCAAATGTCAGAATCATGATAGAAATTATAATTTACAATTATCATGAAATTATCCGCTGGAAAACAATCTATATATTGTTGGAACGACTCTGCCAGCTTGACTAAAGAATGACCATCTGACATGCTATTCGTCATCATGAAAAAGTCATATGACTGATATCTGGCTATCTCTCTCTGACCATACCAGTGCATGACTTCCTCGCTTAAATTGCGCTGTTTGACCGGCTCACAGCCACACGATTCACTATAATCGACATAAAAAGGAACAACAATGTCATATACATTTGTACATTTCCCATTTTGGTGATCATCGATCATCTGTATGACATTCAAGCCAATCTGTGCTGCGTCATTCTTGGCAGAAGTCAGCTTTGGCATACAGCATTCACCCAATAACAGCCCGTCAAAACCGGTCACAATAACATCTTCCGGTACTTTCAATCCATGATTTTGCAGCACATTGCTCGCTGTAATCGCCATCATATCATTTGCACATATGATAGCCTCCGGTCTTCTGGACGTACCAGCCTCCCATTCCTGCACCCATTTTTCCATTGCGGCGCGGGACGGAATTTCCCAAAAATCTCCATAAGCAATGTACTCTTCTTTGACGGTACAGCCATTTTCTTTCATAACACGTCGATAAGTATCTAATCTTTGTTCCGAAAAATTATTTTCTCGAAAGGGACGAAATTTTTTTCGACGGCAAATTTTATTGCCTTATTTATGCCGAAAGAGGCTCCGACAGCCTGACCGAGCAGGAAATAAAGTACGGCAAAACCAATTTAAGACAAAAATCCGTCGATTTTCACAAATTTTTGTTTGAGGAGACGGTCAAATGTGATAAAATATTAGTCAACGGAAATCACGTGCCCGAAGTGGAAAGACGGAAAGCCGAGCTGGACTTGCTTCTGGCAAATTGGAGAGAACAATGATTGAAAACATTTTACAATTTCAGCAGCTGGATTTGATGCTGCGCAGGATAGAGCAGGAGCTGGGAGCTACGGAGGAACGCCGTCGCAGCAAACAGCTGCATCAGTATCTGAAGGAGAGCGAGGAAAAGCTCAAGCAGCTCGAGGAGCATGCAGAGCAGCTGTCCTTAAAGCTGGACAAGCTTAAGGACAGCTATGCCGAAAACAAGGAGCTTATTGCGGAATACGCTGCAGCGGTTGACAAAAGCATAAATCTCGACGAGCTCAAATATCTCAACAAAAAGTTAAATGATCTGAGCAAAACCGTCGCGCTTCTTGACAGGGACATGGCTGCGCTTCTCAAGGATATGGAGGACACCGCCGCTCAGTTCGAGGAATACAGGCAAAAGCTTCCTAAAGCCAAAAAGCAGTACAACGAAGCCAAAATCGGTTTTGACGAGGTAAGAAAGAGCAGGGAACCTGAAATCATCGAAATCAGGAAAAAAATGGCTCAGGCGGAAAAGAAAATCGCGCCCGAAATTCTCGAAAAATACCGCAAGCTTAAAAGTCAGGGAGTATACCCTCCTTTCGTAAAGCTGTTGGGCGAGAGCCAATGCGGCGGTTGCCGCGTGGACATGCCTATGTCTATGGTTTCGAGATTGTCCGAAAAGGGCTACATCGAGTGCGAAAACTGCCACAGAATTATCTACAAGTCGGAGTAACGAACCGCCTGATAATACGGAGAAAAAATGGAAAAAGACAACAAAATAGTGCTTAAAAACGAGCGAAGCGGTCACGTAAACAAATTGGTGAACGAGCTGGGCGGCTGGGGCTTTTTCAAGGTGCTTTACCGCAACGACATGCTTAAGATACTCGGAATGAATATCCTGATGCTGATTTTCTTTGTGCCCGTTTTTTATCTTGCTTACAGATATTTCAGTCAGGTGGCGCAGTTTACCTCCAGACTGCCGGTGGGCAACGCCATAGGCTTCGGCTACGCGCCGTGGCTCAACGTCGACGTAGAGCTTTCGAGACTTACCGGGATTGCAATGACGGAGCTTTTGCTCTGGATGCTTGCCGCGGGGGCGCTTGTGGGTATTTCTTTTGCAGGCGGCATGGCGATAATCAGAGATTCTTTCTGGACGGGACGTCTTAAAATTTTCAAGGCTTTCGGTCGCGGGATAGTGGAAAACGGCGTTGCATGCGTTCTGTGCTTCGTGCTGCTTGTCGGCTGCGTGAACGGCATATATCACGCGTCGGTGGCAATGCGCGTTCTTCCCCGTTGGGCAAGCGTATTGATTCAGGTTGTTATGTGGCTGGCGCTGGCTTTTCTCACGCTTTATACCATGACGTTTTTGAGCGTCAATTCCACATACAGGCAGTCGATAGGTGTCAACCTGAAAAGCGCTTGGCATATTCTCATGCGCTATATAGTTTCCACCGTATTCAAGTTCGTCATAGCGATTATTCTTGTCGTGCTGCTTGTGCTTACCTTCGGCGGCTCGTTATTCGCCGTATTCCTTGCCATATTTGCTATTTTCGGATTTTTCTATACGGTATTTGTCTGGCAGAGCCACATGATGATTATTTTCTCCATTTACAATCCCGTCGAGAAAATCAAAATCGTCAAGAGAAAGACGCAGCAGCCGAAAAATCAGACTGAAAATCAGACGGCTTGAAAATGAGAAACGACAAAGGCAAAAACAAAATTTTTTCCGCCTCAACGGAGATTATGCTTGACAAAGCGGACATGCTTATCGAAAAGGGACAGTACGTAAAGGCTGTCTCTTTGATTCGCCGCGCAATGGAAAACGAGCCGTCCTCCTTTGACGTCAAGCTGTTTCTTGCCGAAGTCTATCACGACATGGAGCTTTACGTTCTGTCCAACAACGTGCTTTTTGAGCTGATGCGCAAAGACCCCAAAAACCCCGATGTTCTGCTTGTTCTGGGCAAAAATTATCTGGAGCTAAACGAGCTTTCGCTGTGCGGCTATTATTTCAAGCTTTATTCTGAAAACAATGCCGAAGCGGAAATCACACTTGAGCCGGAAAAGGTTCAGGCAGCCCGCAACGGACTCGAGCTGGTGCATCCCATGACAAAGCGGCGCGCCGATTTGCTGCAGCAAAAGGCGGGCATGCTGATAAGAAACGAGCGTCTTGACGACGCCAAAAGCATTTTTGAGGAGCTGGAACGCAATTTTCCGGACGAGATTGCTTACAAAAACAATACGGCATTCACGGAGCTGCTGCTCAACGATTATGTCAAGGGGGAGCAGAAGGCGCGCGACGCGCTGCGCCTCAAGTCCGACGACCCCGTTGCCCTGTGCAACCTCGTGACCGCGCTTTCCATGGCGGGCAAGCGCGACGAGCTCGAGCAATACGCCGAAATCCTTTCTCAATGCAGCACCGACGACCCTGTGGAAATTTTTAAAATAGCCACTACGTTCTGTGAAATCAAATTTGACGAGCAAGCGTTTGTCTGGCTGGAAAAGCTGCTCAAAAACTCTCCTTATGAGATTGATATGATGTTTTTGTACGGCTTTGCGGCTTTCAACTGCGGCAAATACGAAAAATTCGAGGAAGTGCTCACCGATATCATGACTATCGACGAGTCCAACCCGGTAGCTTGGTTTTACCGTAAATTTATGGACGGTTTTTACGAAAATTCCAAGCGCTCGAGGTACAAACGGCTGGATTATTATCCTCAGATACCTCTTACGGCGGCGCAGCGTTATTCCTCGACGCTTAAGCAGCTGCCCGATCTGTTCGGCATCTGGAACGACGAAGATCTTTTCCGCGTGGCGGAGTGGGCGTTGAGATACACAAACGACGCCGAGCTTCAGGAAAAGGTTGTTTCCAATCTGAGCCGCACCTCTCCCAAGCCGTGCGCGGCTTATTTCAAAAGCCTGCTTTTAAGGGACGACGTGTCTCTTTATCTTAAATCCCTTATTGTAAAGGGCTTGCTTGAAATGGAAGTCTACGGAAGGATACACCTGGTGAAGGACGGTTATTTCACGTCTATGGACGTACCGAAAAATCTGCCGTCCGTCCTGCGCGAAAGCGTAATTATCGCCATTTCGCGCATGAGCGTGGAATTTATTTATGAAAAAAACTTCGTTTCGAAAATAGTGGGCAAGGCAGTGGAAATTCAATCGGTCATCCTTGACGAGGGGATAGAGAGTTTCTGCGTTGATATCAACACTCTCGCGGCGGTTATCTGCCGCACGTGCGGCTTCGAGGGCGTGACGGATCAGGAGCTGATGCGCATTTTCGATACGGATTATTTCAAGCTTTTGAGGCAGACGGAAATTTTGTTTGCCAACAAATAAAAAGAACCTTTCTTCAATATAATACAGCATGAAGAAGGTTCTTTTTTTATTTGCCGACGTTGCCGTGGTGGTGGGCGGTGTTATAGGCGCGGGATTTGCTTCGGGAGAAGAAGTATCTCTTTATTTTTACGGAAAAAACGCGCTGCTCTCGTCGTTGGCGGCATTTTTTGTTTTTTTCGCGGTTTTTTATATTTTCCTGTCAATCGGCAGAAAATTCGCCGAGCTGGAAAAATGCGACACGGGCTTGCTTGACAGCCGTATTTCCCTGATGACCAAAGCGTCGCGTTTTCTTCTCAATTTCAATTATTTCGCCGTTTTGTGCTCCATGCTTGCAGGCGCAAACGTCACTTTGTCCGCTCTGTTTGCCACGCACACCGTTCACTTCTTTTTCGGCGCCGCGACAGCCGTCGTGTGCGGACTTATTTTGTTTTTCGACATGAAGGGAATAAGGCGTTTCAGCGATTTCGTCGTTCCTTTCATAGTGCTGCTTATTGTGATTGTCTGTCTCATGAATACCGAATACGGCACTGTGCAGGGGCGGGGAGGAACGGGCAGCGCGCTTATGTATGTGTCCATGAACTGCGTCATCATGAGCGGCATACTCATGGGACTGGGAGGGGCGAGAAGCGTCAACGGCTTCTGGCTGTCGTTTACGTCGGCTCTTGTGCTTTCCGTCCTGCTTTATCTGATAATACTGCGCGTCAACGCGCTTGAAAGAGCGGTAACTATGCCTTTGCTTTATTATGCTTATCTTCTCGGCTCCGAAATCGGCGCGCTTATGAGCGTGGTCGTGTATTTTTCCATTGTTACGACGGTGATTGCCTGTGCGTATCCGCTTGTCGAGTGGCTTACTCCGTTGTTGAAATCGAAAATTTTAGCGATAACAGCGGTTTTTTGCTCGGCGCTGGCAGTTTCGCTCGTGGGTTTTTCCGGAATAGTAAGCTATGTGTATCCTGTTATTTCTGTTTTGGGCGCGCTTGTAATAATAACCTATGCCGCGTTTCTTATTTATCTTAAGCTTTCGGCGGCGAAAAAAAGGCGCGCCCTGTAGGGGAGCGCGCCTTGTTCAGTTGTTTTTCCACTTAACGAGAAATTTTTCCAAAAGCGCGACAATCAGATACATAATTGCGGCGAGCACGCACAGTACGACAGTGCATGCCATAACCAGATCCAGCTTGAAAACCTGCCCGCCGTATACAATCAGGTATCCCAGACCTGCCTTGCTGTTGAGATATTCTCCCATAATGGTTCCCACCCAGCTCAAACCGACGTTTATTTTAAGCGTTGACAAAAGAGTCGGAATGTTGGAGGGAAAAACCAGCTCGGTGAAGATCTGAAACCTGGAAGCGTTCATGGTTTTGAGAAGAAGCACCTTGTCGGGACTTGTTCCGATAAAACCGTTTAGCATCGAGATGGTGGTTATGATGACCGAAATCAGCACTGCCATCGTCACGATGGCTTTTTCTCCCGCGCCCACCCAGATAATGATGATAGGACC
>URVX01000057.1 GCA_900551395.1 uncultured Subdoligranulum sp.
GCTCGCGTATTTAGGAAGCCAAAGACATCGAGTAAAGCGCGTTTCGTCAAGCGTATAGGTCAGAGAGTTTTCGGGGAAAAGTCTGGCGATATACGTCTCCTCAAGCCTTGCCCAAAGCCTGAAAAACTCCGTCAATGCGACCAGCAGCTCGGGCGACTGCGTGCGGAAATTTACCTTAAGCTGTCCCACGTTTCGGTCGGGCGTGCGAAACAGCTCGACTTCATATCGCAATGTGGGGCGGTAGCGGTAAACCAGCGAGCTTTTTACCGACAGAGTGTTGTCATGCAGCTCGTGCGCGGCAGTGAGTCCCGTTTCGTCGAACAGGCTTTCAATGCTTTTGAATATGTCGGTGATATGCCTGTCCGGCGTCACAAAAGAAAGATAATCGGCAAGTATTTCATTGACCAGCTTGGAGCGGTTAGTGTTTTGCTCCTGCGCAAGTCTGTCGATAGCTTCCACAACCTGCTCCGTCAGCATAAGGCTGTACATTGATTTTTTCATTTTTACCTCCGATTTGCATAAATTATAGCACGTACGAAAAATTTTGCAAGCACTTTTATATAAATTTATTTACAAATTTTAAATCTTTATTCGTCTTCGACTGTAAAAATAACTTGACACGGTATTTTTTTTAAATTAAAATAATTTCTGCTTGAGAGGTTGAAAATGAATATAGAAAAAGGACTTAAAAACACGGAGGAATTTGCCGTCACCGACAATCTCACCGCCGCAAGTTTGGGCAGCGGTCTTTTGCCGGTGCTTTCTACGCCTGCGATGATTGCTTTTATGGAGGGCGTCTGCCAGCATTGCCTTCAGCCTTATCTCGACGATGGTTACGGAACGGTCGGCGTGGAGGTAAACGTCAGGCATTTATCCGCGACTCCTGTAGGCATGCGCGTGAAAACGGAGTGCGAGCTGATTTCCTCCGAAGGCAATATGTACACGTTTGAGGTCAGGGCTTTCGACGAAGCATGTCTGATAGGCGAGGGCACGCACAAGCGGTGCATCATCAACGACGAAAAGTTTATGAAAAAAACCTTGTCAAAGCTGGAAAAAAATAAGAGCGGCGTCTTTTAAATCACAGAGAAAAAAATCCGGCGAACCAGCCGGATTTTTGTTTCAATCGCTTTCGGTATAAATTATGTTTTTGTTCAACTCCTTCAGGCAATCGGAAAACGTTCCGAAGCTTTCGGGAGATATATTTATTTGAGTGACTACGGGCTGCTCCGACTCCCGCTTGGACAAAATGAAAAGTCTGTTGCTTTTTTTGTCCAGCACAATCTGCCTTACGTTTTGCGTAAGTATTTTTCCGCCCAAAACGTCGAAAAAAAGTATTCTCAGTCGAATTTTACTTGCGTCTGCCGCATAGCTTACGTTTAAGGCGGCAATCATAAACACTACAAGCAAAACGGAAAGAACGAGCGTTGTATATTCCAGCCAGAGAGAGGAGGGCTTTAGCCCGAACAGGTTGAACAACCGCGACAAGGTAAAGAATATCATAACAGTCCACACGGCAAGCACAATCCATGCCGCGATTTTGAATTTTTTGGGCAAAACGTATCTGAAGCGTTTCATAATATTTCTCCGCGCACATTTTATCATATATCTGCGTGTAATGCAATTTAATTTGTATTCTTAAACGGTTTGTGGTATAATATTCTCAATCGGTATTTATTATGGACAAAAACCTCGAATTGAGACGGCTTTATCAGCAAAGCTTCGATGATTCGGATGCTTTCGTGGATTATTTTTTCGGGAGCATGACTTCACCCGAAAAGGTAGTCAGCTTAAGCCGCGACGGAAGGACGGTTTCCGCACTGCATTTGCTGGACAGAACAATGTTTTTGAGAGGCGGACTGTTCGACATGCCCTTTGTGGTCGCTGCGGCGACGGTAAAGGAGCTTCGGGGAATGCGTCTTCTGGAGACGGTTATGCGCTCGGCGTTTGAAAAGCTTTACTCTCAGGGCAAAGCCTTCGTCGCGCTTTATCCGTTCAGCCATGCGTACTATCGAAAATACGGCTTTGTGACTTATACAAGAATTTCGCGTAAAACGATAAAATACGAGAGAGACGGGGAAACGGAAATTTTGCCCTGTACCTCAAAGGAAATGCTGAAAATATACAATCGCTTTTGCGCGGGCAAGCACGGATATATCGTAAGACAGGCCGAAACCTACGACGAGCTGTTGAAAAGGTGGGCGGTGGACAAGCTTGTTTCCTTTACGGTAAAAAAAGCCAAACGGGAGGCTTACGTCGTTTTTTCGCCTTTTTCGGACGAGGTCGAGGAGGCGTGCGGCGACATAGAGCTGCTTGACGGCGCGGAGGAGCTGGACGGAAAAATTTGTCCCGATTTCGACGGAACTATCGAGGAGTACGCTATGGCGAGGCTGGTCGACGTCAAGGGCGCGCTGGAGGGCATACGTTACGACGCCGACGGGGAGTTTGCCTTTGTTTTGAAGGATAGCTTTTTCCCGAAAAACGAGGGGGCGTATATGCTGAGAGTTTCAGGCGGTCGCGGCATGCTGGAAAAAATTTCCGCCGACGCAAAGCTTCGGTGCGTGAGCATCGAACAGCTTACGCTGTGGATTTTCGGACAGGGGGGCTTGGATTGCCCGCTGCTTGCACGCAAAAAGACCTTTTGCATTGACAAATATTAAATTTTTTCAGAGGTTTTATGAGAATTATTGCAGGAAAATGCAAGGGGCGCAAGCTGGACGCGCCCCCGACGGATATGCGTCCGACTCTGGACAGGACAAAAGAGACTCTTTTCAATATTTTACAGTTGAAGGTTCCCGACGCCGCCGTGCTGGATTTGTTTGCCGGCAGCGGTTCTTTGGGGGTGGAGGCGTTCAGCCGCGGAGCCGCCAAGGTCGTGTTTGTCGACGTCGACAGACGCGCGGCGGAAACGGTGAAAAGCAATTGCAAAAAGGTAGGCTGCGAGGCAGTGGTTTTGACTGCGCATTTCGAAAGCGCATTGGCACAGCTTAAAGAAAAGTTCGATTTGATTTTTATCGACCCGCCTTACAAGCTTAATTTTTATTATCGCGCGTTGAAGACTCTTTGCGATTTCGACAGACTCAACGACGGAGCCGTTGCGGTGTGCGAGCACAGCTCGGAGGACAAGCTGCCCGAGAAAGTAGGCGGATTTTTGAAATACAGGGAGAAGAAAATGGGCAAATGTCAGTTCAGCTTTTATCGTTTTGAAAGCGGACTGCAAAGTCCGACGGAAGACGGAGAGCAACGGGATAGGGAGGATTAAAATGAAAGCAGTGTTTATGGGCTCTTTTCAGCCGGTTACAAACGGACACGTCGATATAATTACGCGTGCGTCCCGTCTTTGCGACGAGGTTTTCGCGGTGGTGGGGTATAACCCCGAAAAGCCGCTGCTCGTGCCCGTCAGCGCGCGGGAGCGTTGGCTCAGGCAGGCGGTTAGTCATCTTGCCAATGTCCGGGTTGAAAGCTTTGCCGGCGCTTTGGCGGATTTTTGCGTGCAGGTAGGGGCGGACTGCATTATCAAATCGGTGAGGAACGCTTCCGATTATGTTTATGAAGCGGACATGGCATACTTCAACAAACGGCTGTGCGGAATAGAAACCTTGCTTCTTCCCGCAGACGAAAAATATATTCATTTGTCCTCCGGCTTTGTGAGAGAGTTGATAAAATGCAAAAAAGACGTTTCTTTGTACGTTCCGCAGGGGTTGGCAAAAGAAATTTCAGAGGCGTTCAAATAAAATGCTGACGGTTTTACGTTCCGTTCCTACCGGACGGGAGCTTTGCGACGCGCTTCCGTTGTCCGACGCCGCAAAAAAAGCAAAAGCGGAAAATGATTTTATACTCAAGGAAATTATTTCGGGAAAAGACAAAAGAAAGCTGGTTGTATGCGGACCTTGCTCGGCGGACAATCCGCAGGCGGCTGTAGAATACTGCGTCCGGCTCAAAAGCGTCGCCGACAAGGTAAAAGACAGGCTTTTTTTGACGCCGAGACTTTATATTGCAAAAGCGAGAACGCGCGGCGAGGATTATCAGGGACTGCTGCTGGATTTAAAGGATGGCTGCTCTCTGTCCGACAATGTGCTTTTGTGCCGCAGGATGTTTACGGACGTTTTGGAGCAAACCGGACTTCCGATTGCCGACGAGCTGCTTTTTGCCGAGCAGACCGAGCTTTTCGGCGACCTTGTTTCCTATTATTTTATCGGCGCGCGGCAGTGCGACAGTCCTTTTTTCAGAGGGCTTGCGTCGGGGCTGGACGTGGCTGTTGGCGTGAAAAACAACTTGGCGGGCAATCTCGAATTGCTTGCGTATTCGCTTCGGGCTATTGCAATGGAACGCCGATTTTTTTCCGGAGGGCGCGAGGTGGTGTCCGGCGGCGCGCTGTGTCACGGCGTGCTGAGAGGCTTTTCCGATTGCGACAACGTCATGCACGCGAACAACGACGATGCTTCCGTAAAAAAGTTTTCACGCATATTGAAAGAAAACAAGCTGAACGAATTTATTATGATTGACTGCAGTCATGCCAACAGCGGCAAAAATTTCCGTCTGCAAAGGCAGAACGCGGTGAGCGCTTTAAAAAATCCTCTGTGCGGAGGCATTATGCTGGAAAGCTATCTCGAAGAAGGACGGTGCGACGGGGGGCGTTTCGGCTGCTCCAGAACCGACTCCTGTATGGGGTGGAAGCAGACGGAGGAGCTTTTGTTCGAATTGTACCGATCGATATGAAAATTTTCACGGCGCGGTTGTCAAATCTGCGCCGCTTTTTTATCTCGATTGCAGGAAAAAACGATTTATATTTATTGCAAACGCAAGGATAAAGTATTATAATTTATCGGTTAAAACAAATTGCCGCTTTTTGCCGAAAAAAAGGCAGTGAACGGTTAATGTTGAGGTTTGCAGATGAACACCGATTTGACTGTCGGAAAGCCTTGGAAAGTGCTTTTGAAATATATATTGCCTTTGTTCGGCAGCGCCGTTTTTCAGCAGCTGTATGTTTTGGCGGACACTATCATTGCGGGACGCTTTGCCGGTCAGACGGCATTGACCGCGATAGGCGCCTCCAACGCGATAGTAAACATACTTATGGCTGTGTCTTTCGGCGCAAACGCCGGCTGTGCAGTGCTTGTTTCAAGATATTTCGGCGCAAAGGAATACGGAAAAACCAAAACCACGATTTTCACCGCGCTCATATCTTTTGCCGTTTTGAGCGTTTTGCTGGCTGTTGCGGGAGTTTCCACGTGCCGGCTTATTCTGACTGCACTGAAAACGCCTCCGGAAGCTCTCGAAGAAAGCATAACCTATCTGAATATATATTATTTCGGGCTGCCGTTTCTTATGCTTTACAATCTCGGTACGGGTATTTTTTCCGCGCTGGGCGACAGCAGAACGCCTTTCATATTTCTTGTGATTTCTTCAATCAGCAATATCGTGCTTGACTATTTCATGGTTCAGAAGTGGGGCGTGGCAGGCGTAGCATGGGCTACCTTTATCGCGCAGGGAGCGGCGTGCGTGCTGACAATGATATTTGTCTTTTTGAGGGCGTTCAGGTTTGAGTCGGACGAAAGCAAAAAGATATATTCGTTTGGTCTGCTCAAGCTTTTGCTGCTGCTTTCGCTTCCCGTTATTTTGCAGAACAGCTTCGTTTCCGTAGGAAATCTTATTTTGCAGGTGCGGATAAACGAGCTGGCTCAGCTAAACGGAATAGGCATAACCTCCGGCTTCACTGCAGGCAGCAAGCTTGTCGTATTCTGCACGACTTGCATGTGCACGTGCGCGAATGGCTTGACTAACTTTGTGTCGCAAAATTACGGTGCGCACAAATTCAGACGAATAAAACGCGGTTTTTTATCTTCGGTTGTTATATCCTCCGTGCTCACCTCGGTTTTCGTAATAGCATGTCTCGTCTTTACCGAGCCGCTCATAAGTCTTTTTATGGCACCGGGCGAGGATATCGGGCTCGCAATGGATTCGGGTATGCAATATATACGCATAGTTGCGCCTTTCTATCTGGTGGTCAATGTGAAAATAAACGCCGACGCGGCAGTGCGCGGCTGCAACGGCAACGTGGGCTTTATGGTAAGCACCTTTTCCGACTTGATTTTGAGAGTCGGTTTCGTGTTTATTCTTACGCCCTCAATGGGCTTTGCCGGAGTGGGCTGGGCTTGGGCTATCGGCTGGGTGCTCGGCACCGTAATCGCCGTGTTTTTCTACGCGTTTACCAAATGTCTGCGCAAGGATTATATCAAGAAGTACGATGTAGAGGAAAATCCGCCTGTTGACTTGGAAAGCACCTGCACCGCAGCTTGATATTGTTTTGCGGAGTCGGAAAAATCCCGTAGCGTTTGACTTTTTGCGTGCCTCGATTTATTTCCGTTTTTTCCCGCCCCTAAAAGGGACGGGATTTTTGCTTTAAAGCGTCACTCGATTTTCAAAAGGTCGCAGGCTGACACGTCAAGCTTTCGGGCAAGTTTTGAAAAGCTTAAGGTGTCGGGCAAGCGTTTGCCCTTAAGCCAACTGTTGAAGGTGGGAAATTCTTTCAGCAAGCCGTGTTTTTTCAGAATAAAAAATTTCGTCGGACGAGCTTTGACCAACCGTTTTAAATTGTAAGCAAAAAAATTTATGTCAAGCTTTGTGTCGTCTGCTACCCGAAAGTCGGACAGTCCGAGAAGAAAATCTGCCGAGCAATTTAAGCTTTCGGCAATTTTTATTACGGTGCGCATAGAGGGGATGTAAGCGGGCGAGCTTTTGAGCCTGCGCAATATATCGTCGAAAGAGTTGTCTCCTGACAAAAGCTTTTCTTCCTGTAAGAGGCTTGTTATTCTGTTTTTGATTTTCATGTTGTTTATCTCCTTTTATTTTTTTTTGAGTTTCCGCTCGTTTTTTAGTTTAGACTATTAAAG
>URVX01000058.1 GCA_900551395.1 uncultured Subdoligranulum sp.
GTCATGGTCGTGGAAATAACCAGAACGGACACGCCCACGAAGAAAACCGAAAATATTATGCTTATGTTATAAACCTTCTGCGCATATTCCTCATACATCGCCGAGCTGAAGTTTTCGCGCAGCGTAAGAAACGCCATGTTCTCCGCGTCAACCCCCAACGCCGTTTCCAGCTCGGTTTTGGCGGCGACGACTGCCGCGTCGTATTTTTTTGAAAACAATTTGTGAGTATGAGCGGAATTTATTCTCACGTACATATCCGAGACGACAGGCATATAAGTAAGCGCGCTGTCAAAATAAAATACCGCGTCGATATTCTTCTCGGAGTCTGTCAAGGACGGCTCTTCCTCCTCGGAAAACATCAGCGGGTTCACCGCTATTCCGCTGACGGTAAATTCCCTCCCCATGTAAGACACGACGTCGCCGACCTCGTATTTCCGAAAATATCTGCTTTCCCGCTCCGCAACAATTTCTGTCGAAGTACGGGGAAGTTCCCCCTCCAGAAGCTCCAGCTTGTTCAGAGTCAAATCGGACAGCGGCATATACTGTATGCGGACGCAGCTTCCGTCCATATCCGCATCCAAAGCGGTCACGGGCATAAAGGTATATGCGTCGGAAAATTGCTCCAGCGCATCTGTCTGAGCTTGGGAAAAACCCGTTGCCGACTTGATTATCAGGTCGGGAACGGCTCTGTCGGAATAATATTTGTCAAGCGTGCCTATAAGCTTGGGCTTGACGGAGCCCAGCCCCGTCATAAAGCCTATTCCCAGCGCTATGATTGCCGTAACCGCAAGAAATCTTCCCAAATGCTGCTTCAGCATTCTGAAAAGAGTCTTTGAATAAGCTTTCATGTTTTATCCTCCCCTTCTGCGGACCTTTTTACGTCACCATTCTATGTCTTCCACCGCTTTGGGCGACGAATTGATTTCGACCTTTTCAGCCTTGCCGTTTTTGATATAAACAACTCTGTCCGCCATATCCTTGAGCGCGCTGTTGTGGGTGACGATAATAACCGTCTTTTTCTCATCCCTGCACATGTCGCGCAAAAGCCCGAGCACCAGCTTGCCGGTGCCGTAATCCAGCGCGCCCGTTGGCTCGTCGCATAAAAGTATTTTGGGATTTTTAGCCACGGCGCGCGCTATGGAAACGCGCTGCTGCTCGCCTCCCGACAGTTGTGCGGGGAAATTGCCCGCCCTGTCGGTAAGCCCCACCAATTTCAGCGCCTCGTCGGGCGACATGGCGTTTTTGCAAATTTCCGTAGCGAGTTCGATGTTTTCGCGCGCCGTAAGGTTGGGCATAAGATTGTAAAACTGGAAAACAAAGCCTACGTCATGCCTGCGGAACATTGTAAGCTGTCTGGAGTTGAGCTTTGCCAGCGAAACTCCCGCTACGCTTATTTCTCCCGATGTAACGGTGTCCATGCCTCCGAGCAAATTTAGCAAAGTGGTTTTGCCCGCGCCGCTCGGACCGAGTATGACCACCAGCTCCCCCTCATCTATCTCAAAGCTCATCCCGCTGAGAGCGTCCACCGCGGTTTCGCCCATACGATAAGTTTTCGTAACGTCCTTCAACTCGACGAAATGGGACATATTCAACCTCCGTTTATGTTTTCGGGAAATATTATTCCCATTTTTTTGCAAAAGCCGAAAAATTTTTCACGAGACAAAAATTGCGGCGTTCTGCATTGACTTTCCCACCTGTTTACCGTTGCAAAGGAAACGCCCAGCTCCTTTGCAAGCGCCTCCTGCGTCAGCATCAGCCTGGCACGAAGATATTTTACTTTTGCGGCAAAAGCGCCGCCGTTTGATAAATCGTCCATATATAAATTATAACATATCATAACATTTGTTGCAAGCGAGAGGAGGCAGCGGCAAACATAACAGACACAATCCCAAATCTGTGCATTTTTTAAACAAAAAAGTCTTTATCGTTCCGATAAAGACTCCGCAGTCGTTTTTCAGTTGATTTTATCGGTTCTCGAAAGCAGATAGTCCAACGAGCAGCCAAGCGTCTGAGCCGATTTGACTACCAGAGCCATTTCCGGAAATTTTTTGCCGGAAAACCAATTCTCAACGGTAGCCGTTTTCACGCCCATCATTTCGGCGTATTTTTCCGCAGAAACGCCCTTGTCGGAAATAAGCCCCCTGACTCTTTCGACGTAGCATGCCTTAAGATTGTTCAACGGCACGCCAAGCCGAAGACCGCCGCCGCGCTCATCGGACAATCCTACGACATAATCCGCAGAAACATCCAGGAGGTCGCACAATTTGACAAGCGAATCGTATCTCGGCAAATATTCGCCCGAAAGCCATGTTTTTACGGAATTTTTGTCCGCAGGGATTCTGTTGGCGAAAGCCTTTACTCCCCAGTTTTTTTCTCGCATAAGCGACTTGAGCCTATGCGCGGTTACTTCTGTCGACATGTATATCACCCGTTGCTTTAATTATGAATACTTTTTGCATGAGCGTTTAAACAAAAGATAAAAAATTTGACGAAAAAAAGCGAAACGGCAAGTCGTTTCGCTTTTGTGAAAATTTCTTTATTCCGTCAAAGCGGCAGGCGCAGTGTACACGCGCGAGCTCAGCTCCTGATTGAGCATGTAAAGCCCTTTGGAGTCGCTTCCGAACAGCTTCATCTTTTTGATGAGGTCGTCCGCATTTTTTTCCTCCTCGCCCTGTTCCTTGACAAACCAATCCAAAAACTGCATGGTTTTGAAATCCATTGCGTCAAATGCAGCGCCGTAAATTGCAGTTATGAGCGACGTCACGTATTTTTCATGCTCAAGACCTGCTTCCAGAGGGCATAAAAGCGTCTTGTATTCCTTGTCGGGCTTGGCGATTTCTCCGAAAGTCACGCGCACTCCGTTGTCGATCAGATAACGGCGCATCATAAGCGCATGGTCCCGCTCCTCCTGCGCCTGAATTTCGTACCAATGGGCGAAGCCGTCCAGTCCCTCGTCCTCATAATAATTGGCGAAATCGAGATAGAGATAAGCCGAGTATAACTCCTTGTTGACCTGTTCGTTGAGCATATCCGCGATTTTCTTGTTAAGCATATATACCTCCGAATTTATCCTGTGTGAAAATTATACATCTCCGCCGCAAAAAAAGCAAGGAAAGTAACGCATGTTTTCTGCCTATCGCAGCTAATGAATCAACGCGCAAAAGGCTTCACGACTAAAGGACAAAAAAGCTTGAGCGCGTCTGACCTGCGACGAAAAGAATACTCACTAAGGTTTAAATACGGCAAATAAAACGGACAATTCCGACTAACCTTTAACCGCGCCTACTCAAACTTCATTTTCAAGAAACATTTTACGTCGACTCCACAACTCGTCGGCGACGCCAAGCTTTGTCTATTCTTTTTCGTCTATTGCCGTTGTAAGTTGTTAATCTTTTTCTAAAACAACTGTAAGCCGTTTCCAATCCCAAAAAGATAACCGGCGTTAAAATCCCCCGCTTTCCTTTTTTGCTTCATCATAATATTATTTAAGCGGAGTGCGTCTTCCTGAGCAATTTCAATTCTTTGTTTTTTACATTTTTGGCGACAAATTTTATTTCAAAATTTAAATCGACTTGTTGTTTGCGCTGCCCATATTGCTTACCGCACCTTAATAAATAATAGCGAAACCGCTCAGACAAAAAAAGAAGCCGAGCGGCTTCTTTCCTATTGTACTCATGTTCGCGTCAATATGCGCCGTCAGCGGGGCGCAAATTCGCTTTTTTTGATGGTCTTGTCGGTGTCAAATACGCACCACAGAGTGCGTTTTTGCCTATTATGGTGGACTTGTCGGTGTCAAATACGCACCGTCCACAGAGTGCGTTTTTGCCTATTATGGTGGAGGTGAGGGGACTTGCACCCCTGTACCGCCGTACGGCCAGATGCCCTTCTACGCGTGTAGCTTGCGAATCGGATTTCCCCCGAAGCAAGTCCGCAAGCAGACTTCTCGACGGGGTAATGCGCTTTGAAGCGAACAGACGCCGCGCAAGCTCGTCCGTTCTCTGACCCGCGCTAAATTACGCCGCTTGCCTGCCGTGCGGGCAGCAGGGGCGACGAGCCGCGTAAATTAAGCGGCGTAAGCCAACCTGTAGTTGGAAACTGAAGTTTTGTTTTCAGCGTTTATTTTTTTTGCCCGTTTTTACGCAGACACGGGCGACTGCGACGCGCTTAGCAAATTTCCTGAACAACGGGCGAATCTCAAACACCCCCGCTAAAGCCCCTTTCGGGAGAATGATTATACCACACTCCCTTTCTTTTTGCAAGCGTTTTTATTATTTGACCGCCCGACGGCTTTTCAAACGCGGCAAAACCGATTTAAAGGTTGTCTTTAAATTAAATTTGTGTTATTATTATAAAAAATAGACTTGGAAAAGCTTTCGCAGCGGGAGCACAAAGCTCCGCGCCTAAAAGTACGACAGAAAAATTACGGAGACCGAAAAAATGAAAAACGCGGTCATATATGTTTTTTCGGGTACGGGCAATACCCTCAAAATAGCCCGAGCTTACGCCGACGAATTTTTCCGGCATGGAGTAAGCTGCAAAATTCATATTCTCGAAAAGGACGGTTTAAAATGCTTTCCGCCGCCCGAAAATTTCGATTTAACGGGCATCGCCTACCCCATCCACGCATTCAACGCGCCCTACGTCCTGCACCGCTTTGCCGACGCGCTGCCCTATCTGCCCTTCAAGGAATATTTCATACTCAAGTCGTCGGGAGAGCCTTTGGCAATAAACAATGTATCGTCGGGCAGTCTCGTCGCCAAGCTTGAAAGAAAAGGCTATTTTTTGACAAACGAATATCATTACGTCATGCCTTACAATATGATTTTCAGGCACAGCGACGGCATGGCGACAAAAATGTGGAAAATCGCAGAACAGCTGTGCGCGGTTGAAGCAAGGGAAATTCTTGACGGAAAAAAGCACTGTCTTAAGCCTTTTCCTTTCGGTAGAGCAGTTTCCGCGCTTTTTCGTATAGAGCAGCCGGCAATGAAAATAAACGGCGCCCGTTTCAGGGTGAGCGACAAATGCGTAGGCTGCGGGAAATGCGCTGAAGGCTGTCCCGTTGAAAACATCTCCGTTTCGGACGGAAAAATAAAATTCGGCAAAAAATGCATAATGTGCGCACGCTGCTCCTTCAATTGCCCCTTAAACGCAATTAGCATAGCCTTGCTCAACGGCTGGAAGGTCAACGGGAGCTACGACTTTGAAAGCGCACAAAGCGACTGCGAGCGCAACATTCCCGATTTTCTGAAGGTTGCGTATGAAAAATATTTCCGAAAAGCCGAAGAAAAAATCGCTTTGGCAAAGGCTGCCTGCCGCAGTCCCTTGCCGTTTCCCGCACAGGACGATGAATCCGCCGCCGACCTGCCGATAACAAACAATCATTGATCTTAAGCAAACCGACAGTCCGCATTTACGTGTCCGAATAGGAAGCAGCGTAGACCTGCCGCCCAACGCGGAGCGTGCCAAACATCGTGCCGACACGGAGGGCAAGCAAGAGGCGGACGGGCTTTTCCGTTGCCCGTCAAGCCGGAGAATATACGTTTTTGAATGTTTTCCGCAAAAAAAACAGGAAAGAGAGCGGGAGAAAAATATGGCAAGCAGCAAAGATTTTTTAAATTTTGTTTTGGAGCAGTGCAGCGGACTGACCGCCAGACCCATGATGGGAGAATATATAATTTATTTCAGAGGCAAGGTGGTCGGCGGAATCTACGACAACCGTTTTCTGCTTAAGCAATCTGCTGCCGCAAAGACATTTCTCAAAAGCGCGGAAGCCGCCGTTCCGTATAAGGGCGCCAAAGAAATGCTCGTTTTGGACAACCTTGACGACAGAGAACTTTTGAAGGACCTGCTGGAAGCAATGTATGAAGAACTGCCCGAGCCGTCCGGAGTAAAGCCGAAAAGCCGCGCATAAGCACGACGAAAAAAGAAAACAGCGTGCCAAAATCGGCAGCTTCTTTTTTGAAAATCCAAAAGCCGACGGTAATGGTGCAATGACTCCAAATAATATTCGCAGGCAAAAGTACATAGACAAAAAGAATAAAAAAAGTAACGACGTGCCAACGCTGTTAAGCATAAGCCCGACTTAAAATAAGTCGTCGTTACTGATATTATTATATATGATTAAAGAATTTAATGCAAGTGTTTTAATCAAATTTTTTGTTTTTAAAGGACATAACGTGAAGTTTACAACGAGAACGCACGCAAAGGTTTAACTTCACTACCATTTAGGGATATATACGCACGGGATTGTCCATTGATTGCCATAAATGCATGCATGTTTCGACCTGTTCGGCTGGGTACTTATCAAGCCCCCTTGGAGTTTGTCTTTCAAAGGTTTTTACGTCGATTATCAACATTGGACAACGCTTATTTAACTTGCGATTTTTATCGGTCCGATTGTCGGCTTTTCGTTTACTTTAATATAATGTCTATTGCCCCGATTGCTATGTAAAAATATTTGTAAAAATCAAGGACGGCAAAATTGTCACTCAAAAGATTGTAAGCAAAACTTAGGTCGCATATCAACAGCAAAACAAAAAACTGCCCGAACCCATTTGTCTGAAACAAAGGTGTTCGGGCAGTTGTCAGTTGTCTTTGTTGTACAAAATAGCCATGCTAATTTTAAACATAGCAACATCATCAGAAAAGCCCGAAGTTTTATATTTTCGTAAAGAGTCGGTTTTCCCAACCTGCGCCTGACGGATTATTTTTTAATTTTTAAAACAAGCGACCCGTCTTTGTTTTCTTTTTCTACAACTAACTTTTTAATGTTTTTAAAATATTCAATATACTCTTTGTTGATTTTTTCTGTTTTATCGGATCC
>URVX01000059.1 GCA_900551395.1 uncultured Subdoligranulum sp.
GCGCCCCCCACACCCGCCTCCACCGACTCCCCCTCCACGCCAACCACCCCCCTAGCCCCCGTGTCGCCCTTGTCGCCCTTGTCGCCTTTTACTCCCACAAAGGTGGAAACATAAGCCCAGCCGTCCGACAATTTTGCGAAAATTTTGCCGTTGTCGTCATCCTCGCTTATTATACCCACGATTTCGTTGAGAAGTATTTCGGTATTTGAAAAATCCGCATACATTTCAGCCGTCGAAAAGTACCACTTCTTTACTGCTCCCGGTTCGCCGGTGTCGCCTTTGTCCCCCTTGTCTCCTTTGTCGCCTTTTTCACCTTTTTCGCCCTTCTCTCCTTTTTCTCCTCTTTCGCCGACGTTGCCCTTGTCGCCTTTGTCACCCTTGTCTCCTTTGTCGCCTTTGTCGCCCTTAAACAGACCGTCAGCCTTGTCCTCCAGCAGCTGCGCCGCTACGGCCGAGGCATACTTGCCCGCCGCAACAGCCGACTGCGCATGTCCGTCAAGCGCTTCCGCAGCGCTTTCCAGCTCCGCAAACGCGCCGAGCAGCCTGCCGAGCATATCATCCGAAGCGTAAGGCTCTCCGTCCGCGTCAATGGATTTGTTGACGAAAAAAGAGGCGTTGGAGCTGCGTGTCGATTTGAAAACGGTTTGTTCGTCCGTCTTCCTGCGGGCGCACAGCTGAATATACACCGTCCCCGCCTGCGCGAGCATACAGCTTTCCAGAACGTATTCCAGCTGATTTTCCACGACGGTGTCAGTAGCCCAATCCAGCGGACCGACAATGAATTTTTTGTTTTTAGGACAGAAAAACTCCAGATAAAAATCGAAATCAGCATACTCCTGCGGTACGTCCACGCGCAATGCCGTAGTTCTGCTTTCCCCCTGATTGAGCTCGGGGACCTGCGTCAGCCTTAAATTTTTTTCCTTGTCGAGGCTGCCGACAATATAATGTAAAGCCAATTTTTTCCTTTCCCTCCTGTTTGCGGCTTAAAAGCCGCGTCCGTGCGACCTTGTTTTATCCGCGACCTTGTTTAAGTGACCTTGCAGCTTTATTTTAAAGCCGGTTTAGGAGTTGTCAAGAGCGCAGTCCGAACAAAAAACAAACTTTTTTCAATCGAACTCGATTTAATAATGGCGCGGCGAAAGAAACGGCTTAACCATCGACAAGCTACCGCACAGCGGCTTAACGGCGCAACAGTCGCTAAAGCGTCCCGCAAAAACGCTTGAGCTTTTGACTGGAAAGACCGAAAAAACGTCGGAAAAACATGCGCCGACCCGCGCGCGCACGTTTCAGACTGCTTCTCTCAAAAGCAAACGGTTGACAACCGCGGCTGCGTGCTGTAAAATTTGTTTGAATAAAAATTTCGGAGCTTAAGATGAAGCTGAAAGACAATATCGAAAGAATTCTGATTTCAAAGGAAGAAATAGCAAACCGCACGGCTGAGCTAGGCGAACAAATAAGCCGCGACTACAAGGACAAGCGTCCACTGCTCGTATGCGTGCTCAAAGGGTCCGTCATGTTTTTCGCCGACCTCGTGCGGCAGATTACCGAAGACGTGGAGCTGGACTTTATGGCTATCAGCAGCTACGGCAGCGGCAGCACCTCCAGCGGCGAGGTGAGGGTGCTCAAGGATTTGGGAGTCAAGGTGGAGGGCAGAGACCTGCTCATTGTCGAGGACATAGTCGACAGCGGCATAACCTTGTCTTATCTTACCAATCTGCTCAAAACGCGCGGCGCGGCAAGCGTGGAAATATGCACGCTTTTGGACAAGCCGGAGCGCAGGCAGCGCCGGCTCAAGCCAAAGTACGTCGGCTTCACCATACCCAACGAATTTGTGATAGGCTACGGACTTGACTACGACGAGCGTTATCGCAACCTGCCCGACGTATGCGTCTTGAGTCCCGAAGCGTACAGCTGAAAAGACGCTCGAAGCCGCCTCGTCCTTGTCGTTCGTCATAAGACAAGCCTATAGTATCTGAAAGTATAAACTTGAAGCCACCCTTTCGGGCGGCTTTTTTAAATTAATTTCACGACAAACATCAAACAAGCCCCGCGCAAAGCGCGGGGCTTGTCAAAAAGGAGAAAACAATAAAGCTGTTTTGGAAGCTGATTTTATTCCTCGCCGCCGTCTATCTCCTCGGCTTCGGGAGGAGTATTGGCGACGCAAACCACCTTAGAAGTGTCGTCCTTGAATTTCATAATTCTCACGCCCTGAGTGTCGCGTCCTATTTTGGAAACGTCGCGCGCGCGCATTCGTATGACCACTCCGTTGTCGGCGATTACCATTATGTCGTCGTCCGGCTCCACCAGCTTGAGATTTACAAGCTTGCCCGTCTTTGCATTGAACGTACCCGCCTTGATGCCCTTGCCGGCGCGGCTCTGCAGGCGATAATCGGTGATGTCGCTTCTCTTGCCGTAGCCGTTTTCCGAAACGGTTATTACCTCGCAGCCGCTTCTCACGACCGTCATATCCACAACCGCTTCCTCCTTGTCTATCTTCATGCTTCTGACGCCCTGCGCCTCGCGCCCCATGGCGCGCACCTCCTCCTCGGCAAATCTGATACATTTGCCCGTGCTGGACGCAATCAGAATTTCGTCGTAGCCGCGGGTTAAAGCCACGCCCACAAGCTCGTCGCCGTCGTTTAAGGAAATGGCTATTTTTCCCACCTTGCGTATGGAGTCGAACTCACAGATGTCCGTCTTTTTGACTAGCCCCCGCTTTGTTGCCATAAACAGATAGCCTCGCGCGTTTTCCTTGCGCGGTATGACGGTAGTGACCTTTTCGCCGTCCCCTAACTGCAGCAGATTGACAATCGCGCGGCCGCGCGCGGTCTTCTGCGCCTCAGGCACTTCATAGCCCTTTATGCTGTAAACCTTGCCGAAGTTGGTAAAGAACAGCAAATCGTCGTGGGTGTTGGTTATGAACATGTTTTCCACAAAGTCCTCTTCCTTGGGCTTGTGCGCGGTCACGCCCTTGCCGCCTCTTTTCTGCGCGTGATATTCGCTTACGGGCAGTCTTTTCACGTAACCGAAATGAGTCATGCTCACCACAACGTCCTCTTTTTCGATAAGGTCGCCTATATTGATGTCGGAATAATCCAGACTTATTTCCGTCCTGCGCGGGTCGGCGTATTTTTCCTTGATTTCCGTCATCTCGGTTCTGATGATGTTTGCGACCTTGACGGGGCTGGCGATTATGGATTTCAGCTCCTCGATGAGCTTTTCAAGCTCGTTTAGCTCGTTGTGCAGGCTTGTGACCTCAAGGCTTGTCAGGCGCGCGAGACGCATGTCAAGTATGGCGCCCGCCTGCTTTTCAGTCAGATAAAATTCGTTTATCAGCTTTTCCTGCGCGTCGTAGCGGTCGTCGGACTTTTTGATGATTTCAACCACGCGGTCTATGTTGTCCTGCGCTATTACAAGCCCCTTGATGATGTGATGCCTTTCCTCCGCCTTTTCGAGGTCGTATTTGGTGCGGCGCACGATTACGTCCTTCTGGTGGGCGATATAGTAAGACAAAATCTCCTTCAAGCCCATGATTTTGGGCTGTCCGTCTGCAAGCGCGAGCAGCGTGATGCCGTTTGAAACCTGAAGCTGCGTATGCTTATAAAGCGAATTGAGCACAACCTGCGCGTTTGCTTCTTTTTTGATGTCTATGACTATGCGCATGCCGAATCGGTCGCTTTCCTCGTGAATATCGCTTATGCCGTCGATTTTTTTGTCCTTGACCAAGGTGGCGATGGATTTGATAAGCACCGCCTTGTTGACCTGATAAGGCAGCTCGGTTACGACTATTCTCGTGCGCGTGCCGTTGGCGTATTCCTCGATTTCCGATTTGGCGCGCAGCACGACGCCGCCGCGTCCCGTCTTGTAGGCGACCTTAAGGGCGGCGCTGCCCATAAGTATGCCTCCCGTCGGATAATCCGGAGCGGGCAGATATTTCATCAGCTCCTCCAACGAAATATCCGGATTTTCCAGTTGCGCCAGACAGGCGTCTATGACCTCGCCGAGATTGTGCGGCGGGATGTTTGTCGCCATGCCCACCGCGATTCCGTCCGCGCCGTTTACCAGAATGTTGGGATAACGGCTGGGCAGAACGGTAGGCTGCTTCAACGTGTCGTCGAAGTTGGGACAAAAGTCCACCGTTTCCTTTTCTATGTCTCTCAAAAGCTCGCCCGCGATTTTGGACAGGCGCGCCTCTGTATATCTCTGGGCGGCTGCGGGATCGCCGTCCACCGAGCCGAAATTGCCCTGACCGTCCACAAGCGGACATCTGACGGAAAAATCCTGCGCAAGCCTGACTAGCGCGTCGTAAACGGCGCTGTCTCCGTGCGGATGATACTTGCCCAGCACCTCGCCGACGATACGCGCGCACTTTTTGGTGGGCTTGTCGAACGTGTTGCCCATGTCGTTCATTGCAAACAAAATACGCCTGTGCACGGGCTTGAGACCGTCGCGCACGTCGGGTATGGCTCTGGACACGTTTACCGCCATAGCGTAAGCAATGAAGGATTTTTTCATTTCCTCGTCAACCTTGACCTTGATTGAGGTCGCGTTGTCGAGGGCTTTCATATATTCTATGTTGACCTTTTCTTCTTTTTTCGCCATGTGCGCTCTCCCTTAAATATCCAGCTCCTTGACAAGCGTCGCGTTGTCCACGATGAACTGACGACGCAGCTCGGGCTTTTCGCCCATGAGCACGGTGAAAATTTCATCCGCCTCATAGGCGTCGTCCATTGTGACCTGCAGCATAATGCGGGACTCGGGATTCATTGTGGTGTGCCAGAGCTGGTCGGCGCTCATCTCGCCCAGTCCCTTGTATCTCTGAACCACTCCGCCGCGTCCCACAAGGGCGAGCTTTTCGTTCAGCTCCTTGTCGCTGTAGGCATAGTGGTCCTGTTTGTTCTTGGTGATTTTGTAAAGAGGGGGCTGCGCGATGAATACGTGCCCGTTTTCTATGAGAGGGCGCATGTAACGGAAGAAGAAGGTGAGCAGCAGAATCCTGATGTGGCTGCCGTCCACGTCCGCGTCCGTCATGCATATAATCCTCTTGTATCTCAATTTGCTTTCGTTGAACTCGTCGCCTATCCCGCAGCCGAAGGCGGTTATCATGGACTTGATTTCCTCGTTTTCCAGCACGCGCCCAAGCCTCGCCTTTTCGACGTTGAGTATCTTTCCGCGCAAAGGCAGAATTGCCTGAAAACGACGGTCTCTGCCCATTTTCGCCGTACCGCCCGCGCTGTCTCCCTCGACGATGTAAATTTCGCTGTAATCCGCGTTTTTCTCCGTGCAGTCGGCAAGCTTGCCGGGAAGAGTGGTGGTCTCGAAAACGCCCTTGCGCCTTGTCAGCTCTCTTGCGCTGCGCGCCGCCTCGCGCGCTCTCTGCGCCGATATGCACTTGATAATAAGCTCTCTTGCTTCTTTGGGATTTTCCTCGAAATAAGTGCCCAGCTCGTCGTTTACGACGCGGGCAACAGCCGTGCGCATGGACGCGTTTCCAAGCTTGGTTTTGGTCTGCCCCTCGAACTGCGGCTCGGTCAGCTTGACGGATACGACTGCGGTGAGACCTTCTCTCACGTCCTCTCCGGCGAGCTTTTCCTCCTCCTTCAAAAGTCCCAGCTTGTGGGCATAGTCGTTGACTACCTTTGTCAGCGCGTTTTTGAAGCCGTCGAGGTGCGCCCCGCCCTCTTCGGTGCAGATGTTATTGGCATAGGAATAAATAATTTCGTTGTAGCCGTCGTTGAACTGGAGCGCGATTTCAACCTCGCCTTCCTTGACCGACTTGTCGATATAAACCGTTTCGGAAAAGATTTTCTCCTTTGTGCGGTTGAGATTGTCCACAAACTCCGCAACGCCGCCGAGAAAACAAAAGGTTTCGCTTTTTGCGCGTCCCTCGCGGTTGTCGGAAAGCACGATTGTAATCCCTTTGTTGAGATAAGCCACTTCCCTCGCGCGCAGCTTCAAACGGTCGTAATCCCAAAGCACCGTGTCGAAAATTTCCTTGTCCGGCAGGAACGTGATTTTCGTGCCGGTGCTTTCCGTCGCGCCTGTGACCGCAAGGGGCGCCTGCGGCACGCCGCGCATATATTTCTGATAATGATGCTTGCCGTCCTGGTCAACCTCCACCACAAGCCACTCGCTAAGCGCATTGACGCAGGACAAACCCACGCCGTGCAGACCGCCGCTGATTGTGTAGCCCCCGCCGCCGAACTTTCCGCCCGCGTGCAGCTTGGTCAGGCACACCTCCACAGCCGACACCTTTTCCGTCTTGTGAATACCGCAGGGTATGCCTCTGCCGTTGTCCTCTACAGTCAGACTGCCGTCCGCGTTGATTGTGATATAAGCGTGGGTGCAGAAGCCCGCCAACGCTTCGTCTATGGAGTTGTCGAGTATTTCCACCGCAAGGTGATGCAGTCCCTTTTCGTCGGTGGAGCCGATATACATGCCGGGACGCTTTCTGACCGGCTCGAGTCCCTCGAGAACCTGAATATTTTCTTCGCCGTAATGGTTTTCTGTCGTGTTTTTTGCCATATAACCTCCAAACGGACAGCTTGAAAAGCGTGTTGTTTTTGTTTTTATTATTATACCAAATTTCGCGTTCAAAATAAAGCGTATTGACATGGATTTTCAAAAATCTTTTGTCGAATACGTTATTTAAGCCCTTTAAGCTAGCCAAATTTCGTTGCAACGCCTTTTCCGCATTGACATGTCGATTTTGCGCTTTGCGTTAATTTTTGCTTTTTAAGCCGTTTTTCGCAAAAAAAGGG
>URVX01000060.1 GCA_900551395.1 uncultured Subdoligranulum sp.
GTGGCCGTCCGCAAACACCAGAAAACCGTTCTGGTTGAGAAAGCGGGCAAATTCGTCGTACCTCAAAGCATGCTCGACCATGCCGTGACAAATCTGCACCATACCCGAAGGCTTTGAAACGTCGTCCCAGACGTACACGTGAACGGATTTTCCGTCGAAAGCCTTGAAATCGTATTCTCTAGGCATTTTTCACCTCCGAAATGCCGCTATTTGCCCAAAGGCTTCATGGTGGGGAACAGCAACACGTCCCTGATTGAATAGGAATTTGTAAACAGCATAACCATGCGGTCTATTCCGATACCCAGTCCGCCCGTAGGCGCAAGCCCGTATTCCAGCGCGGTGACATAGTCCTCGTCCATCATCTGAGCCTCGTCGTCGCCGCTGTTGCGCTGCTTTACCTGCTCGGCAAAGCGGTTGTACTGGTCTATGGGGTCGTTGAGCTCGCTGAATGCGTTGCCCATCTCACGAGCATAAATAAAGAACTCGAAGCGCTCGGTCAGACGGTTGTCCGAAGGCTTTTTCTTCGCGAGAGGACTCACCTCTACGGGATAATCGTAAATAAAGGTCGGCTGAATCAGCTTTTCCTCCACCTTTTGGTCGAACACCTCGTAAAGCGCGTATCCCCAAGTGCGTTTTGCTTTGTCCAGCTCCACGCCCAGCTTTTTGGCGGCGGAAACGGCTTCCTCGTCGTTCATCTGAGAAAAATCCGTCCCGGTAAACGCCTTTACCGCTTCGAGCATCGACATTTTCGTCCAGTTGTCAAGGTCAATTTCCGTGTTGCCGTAAGGCAGCCTGCGGGTGCCCAGCACCTTGTCCGCGCAGTAGCAGAAAAGCTCCTGAGAAATTTCCATCATGCGGATGTAATCCACATACGCCTGATACAGCTCGATGGTGGTGAACTCGGGATTGTGCCTTACGTCCATACCCTCGTTTCTGAACAGACGCCCGATTTCGTACACCTTTTCAAATCCGCCCACAATCAGGCGCTTGAGATAAAGCTCGGTGGCTATGCGCATGTACATGTCCATGTCAAGCGTGTTGTGGTGAGTGACAAAGGGACGGGCGTTGGCGCCGCCCGGTATCGTGTTCAAAACCGGTGTTTCCACCTCGATAAACCCAAGTCCGTCAAGATACTCGCGTATGCAGCTTATGATTTTTGAGCGTATGATAAAAGTCCTCTTTACCTCCGGGTTGGCAATTAGGTCGACGTATCTCTGACGATAACGCGTGTCCGTGTCACGCAGTCCGTGAAATTTTTCGGGCAAGGGCCTTAAAGACTTGGAGAGCAGCGTAAGCTTTTCGGCGCGGACGGAAATTTCTCCCATGTGCGTGCGAAAAACCGTGCCGGAAACGCCGATTATGTCCCCGATGTCCCACGTTTTGAACGCGGCGTAAGCCTCGTCTCCAAGCTCGTCACGTCTGACGTACAGCTGAATCGTCCCTTCCCCGTCCAGAATGTGGCAAAAGCTTGCCTTGCCCATGACACGCACGGAGGTTATCCTGCCTGCCAGGCTGACAACCGTGTTTTCCAGCTTTTCGAAATTGTTTTTGATATCGGAAGAATCGTGAGTTTTGGGAAATTTGGTGATTTCAAACGGATTTTTTCCGTCGGCAACGAGTGCCGCCAGCTTTTCGCGGCGAACACGCATAACCTCGTTCAAATCCTCTTTAGGCATTTGAGCTTCGTTTTCCGTCTTGTTTTTTTCAATAGCATCCATTTTTAAGGTATGTCCTTTGACTGTGGTATTTCAGTTGATATCGAGTATTTTCAGACGCAGAGTACCCGTAGGCACTTCAACGTCTATGGTCGCGCCCTTCTTTTTGCCGAGACTCATGCGTCCGACCGGAGACTCGTTGGAAATGCGCGCGTTGAGCGGGTCGGCTTCCGTCGTGCCCACAATCTGATATGTCATGCGCGCGTTTGTGCCGACGTTGAGAAACGTAACCGTGCTGCCCAGTCGCACAACCTGCCCCGAAGCCGAGTCCTCGTCTATGATTTTGGCAACGTGCAGCTTGTTTTCAATTTCCAGAATCTCGCCCTCCACCATTGCCTGTTCGTCTTTGGCGGAGTCGTATTCGGCATTTTCGGAAATATCGCCGAACTCACGCGCGGTTTTGATTTTTTCGCTGACCTCGTGACGGCGTACCGTTTTGAGATACTCCAGACGTTCTTCCAGCTCTTTATAGCCTTGTGCCGTTAAGAAAACTTCCTGCATTATACTTCCCCTTTTGATTAAACAAAAACCACCCGAAAGGTCAGGTGAGTTTATTGTCGGATATTTTAACAAATTTTTCGCTTTCAGTCAAGTATAATCAGCTGTTTTGTTTTTATCCCTGTTTTTTGACTTTTTTCCTTTTGGAGTCGGACAGCGCATGCAAAACCTTGTACAAAAAAGGCTTTTTCAGCTTTACCGCGTCAAAGGGACAAAGCTCCTGGCAGCAATAACATCTTATGCACTGCTTGGCGTGGATAAAAGCTCTCTTTTTATTCGTTTTACCGTCCGCTTTCATTTCTATTGCGCCGCGAGGGCAGTGACGAAAGCATTTTTCGCAGCCGCGACAGACGGATTTTTTTATCACCGGCTTTCGGGTGACCCACTCCTTACGCAAAAATCTGCGCAAAAATCCGCGTTTGTTGAAGGTGGTCGCAAGCACCGTCACGCGCTTGAAATCTTCTATATAAGCTTTGTCGCACTCGGAAAAATCCGCGAGCGACGCGCCGAAATCCGAGTTTAACAAGCCGCGCTCGACAGCCTTGCTCAAAAGCGGCATTTTGGACGGGTCGTCGAACAGCCTGACCGACGCGACGTCAGCCAGATAAGCGTTGTCCGACGCAATGATTTTTCCGACAAAACGAGGCGTTCCGTTTGTCGGTCCCTCGCCCTCCATGCCGAAAACTCCGTCAACTACGTGCAGCAAAATTTTGTCGGAGGCAAATCTTTCTATGTCAATCAGGTTGTCGCAGAAGTCGTCAAGCTCGGGATACTTCGAGTGCACCTCCGCCTTGACAAGGCCCGGTATCAGACCGTAAAGATTTTTTACGGCGCAGGAATAGCCTGTGAAGCCGTGAGTTTTGAGCTTGCACACGTTTATCACCGCGTCCGCCTTTAGAAAAACATCGATAATTTCCTGACGACGGTTTACCTTTCCGTTCAGGTCGACTACTGTGTAGCCGAAATCGTCGTTAAGCTCCGCGCCCGAAGCCCTGCATGCCTCCGTCATGCCTGTGACGCGGTACACGTTGCTCATGTACGCGTGAGTATACGGTCCGCCCGAGCTGTCGCCTACAACCACACGGGCGCCTGCCTCGACAAGACGTCGCGCCAGACACCCGACAAGCATGGGATGAGTGGTGCCATGCCTCTCGGGCGGCATATCCGTCACAAGATTGGCTTTCAAAAATACATTTTTCCCCTTCGAGAGAAACGCTTCCGCACCGCCGAAGCTTTCAAAAATTTTGTCGACGCAAGACATTACGTTTTCTCTCAGATAATCCGCGCAGGGCAGAACGACTAACTTTGCCATAATAATAAATCATACCAACTCAAAAGAAAATTTGCAACCGATTGTTTGCATCAGAAGCTTAAAAAGTATATAATTATTTTTAACTTAACTTACGGAGACTAAAATGAAGCTTTGGATAAAAATCATGAGTCGCGAAAAGATAATCAAGGATACGGTAGCCGAAGGCAGAGCAGACACCGCGCAGCAACTGCACTTCCTGCTGACAAACGCCTGCGACAAGCTCAACTGTCCCACGCCTCTCGTCACCCGCACGGACTCCGACAACCTGCAAAAATTCAACCACATAAAATACCGTCCGCAGGATTTCGTGGAAAAGGTAGATTTCGATTATCTCGAAGCCGTTCACCTTACCGAAAAGAAAAAACAGCAGAAAAACCCCGAATAAAATGTACCCCGAATAAAATGTACCCCGAATAAATTCGGGGTACTATTTTTTAAATAGTAATTTACAAAACAATGCAAATTGATTTATTCTTTCACGTAAGGCTGCAAAAGACCTATTTTCCCGTCATGGCGGCGATATACTATCTCTACGTTGTCGGTAGCTCTGTTGACGAAGACATAGAAGTCGTGACCGACCATCTCCAGCTCCTCCACGGCGTCCTTGACGTCGATAGCCAAAATTTCGAATTTTTTGGTTTTTACGATTTCGGGAGCCTTTTCCTCCTCAACGCCGGTAACAAAAGCAAACTCGCCGAAGTCGGGCGTCGCCGCGCCTGCCTTGTCAATCAGCTTGCCCTTGTGCTTCAGTATCTGCCGCTCCAGCTTGGGCAGGGCGTCGTCTATCGCGTAGTACATGGTGTTGCCGTCAACTTCCGTTCTGAATTGTCTGCCGTTTGAAGAAACGGTAATTTCCATGCGGCAGCTTTTTCCGTTTGTGGAAAGCACCACCTTCGCTTCGGCGTCGTCGTTGGGGAAATATTTGTCAAGCTTGTGAATTTTCCTTTCGAGTATATCCTTAAAGTTGCCGCGCATAGTATAATTTCTTGTTGTAATTTCAAGTCTCATGATATTTTCTCCTTTATGATTATTGCCTTTACGAAAAACGGTAAAAGCTATTTTTTGAACTGAATCTTTCCGTTTGACGCGTCTATTTTTATGCGTTCTCCGCTCTTGATTTTGCCCTCTAAAAGCGCCTCGCTCAATTTGTCCTCCACAAGCCGCTGAATAACTCTTTTAAGCGGACGCGCGCCATATTCCTTGTCGTAGCCCTGAGAAGCTAGCAAATCCAGCGCCTGCTCGGTGAAAATTATTTTTATATCCTTTTCCGCCAGTCTTGCGGTAAGTCCGGCAGTAAAAATTTCGGCAATCCGTCTGGCGGCTTCTCTGTCCAGCTTGTGGAAAATAATAATATCGTCCACCCTGTTCAAAAATTCCGGCTTGAAGCTTTTTTTCAGCTCCTCCATGAGCTTGTCGCGCATTTTGTCGTATTCCGACTCCGCATCGGCTCCTGTTCCGAAGCCAAGACGCAAATTTCCGGAAATCTGAGACGCGCCCACGTTGCTTGTCATGACGATAACCGTATTTTTGAAGCTTACCACTCTGCCGCGGCTGTCGGTGAGCCGCCCCTCGTCCAGTATCTGCAACAGCATGTTGAACACGTCGGGATGCGCTTTTTCTATTTCGTCGAACAACACTACGGAATAAGGCTTGCGCCGCACCTTTTCCGTCAGCTGCCCCGCATCTTCAAAGCCGACATACCCCGGAGGCGCTCCGATGAGCTTGCTAGTGGTCTGCTTTTCCATGTATTCGCTCATGTCCAGCGTTATCAGCAGATTTTCGTCCCCGAAAAGAGCTTCCGCCAACGCTTTTGTAAGCTCGGTTTTCCCCACTCCCGTAGGACCGACTAAAATAAAGCTGCCTATGGGGCGCTTGGGATCGTTTATGCCCGCGCGGGCACGTCTAATCGAGCGGGCGACCGCCTTTACCGCCTCGTCCTGTCCCACGACGCGCTCGTGCAGAGTTTTTTCGAGATTGAGCAGTCTTTGAGATTCGCTCTCGTTCAGCTTGACCACCGGTATGGACGTCCACTTTGAAACAATCTCCGCGATATCGTCTTCTCCTATGACGGGACGCTCTTTGGCGTAATTGTCCTGAACCTGCTGCTTGAGTCCGATAATTTTTTCATTAAGCTCCTCTATCCTGTCCTTGCAGCGCTGCGCCGTATTGAAATCGTCGGAGAGCTTGGCTTTGTTCTTCTCCTTTTCCAGCTCGTGCAGCTCGTCCTCCAGCTCGCGCAGCTCGGGAGGAATAACAAAGGTTTTGAGCTTTGCCTTGCTTGCCGCCTCGTCAATCAGGTCGATTGCCTTGTCGGGAAGAAATCTGTCCGAAATATAACGGTCGGACAGCTTTGCCGCCGCCTGAATCGCCCGGTCGGAAATTGTCACCTGATGATGTTCTTCGTATTTTTCCCGCAAGCCCTCGAGAATTCTGACCGTTTCTTCGGCGGTTGGCTGCTCCACCATAACAGGCTGAAAACGCCTTTCCAGCGCGGGATCCTTTTCTATATATTTTCTGTATTCGTCAATGGTTGTGGCGCCAATGGTTTGCAGCTCCCCGCGCGCAAGCAGAGGCTTAAGTATCTCCGCCGCGTCCATTTTGCCTTCGCTGGTGCTGCCCGCGCCCACAAGATTGTGGATTTCGTCTATAAACAAAATGATTTTGCCGTTTTTGGTTACGAAATCAATCGCGTTTTTAAGGCGCTGTTCGAAATCGCCGCGGTATTTCGTGCCGGCAAGCAGCCCCGCCAAATCGAGAGAAAAGACCGTCTTGCCCTCCAGCAGAGAAGGCACGTTTCCGTTTACTATGGCTTCTGCAAGTCCGTCCACCACAGCAGATTTTCCGACGCCCGGCTCCCCTATGAGCACGGGATTGTTTTTTGTGCGGCGTGACAGAATCTGAATTATGCGTTCTATCTCCTCATGCCTGCCAACAACGGGGTCCAGCTTGTTTTCCCGAGCCTTTTTGGTGATATCAGTGCCGAATTTGGCAAGCTCGCCTAAATCGCAGTCTTCCGTCTCGTCGTTTTTCCCGTCCTCCGGCACCTCCAGCCCCGTCCTGTCGGAAATAAAACGCGTGAGATTGGCGTCCTGCGCGGCTTTTATTATCAGCTTTTTCATGTCGACGCCGAGATGCGCCAGAATTCTCACCGCGTTGTTGTCCGAAAGCAAAACGGCTAGCAGTATGTGCTCCGCTCCT
>URVX01000061.1 GCA_900551395.1 uncultured Subdoligranulum sp.
ATTTGCCGCTCCACCAAAAAAAGAACGAACCAAGCAGGTTCGTTCTTTTATTTAAATCATTGCTAAATCACTTAACTTAATTGAAAAAAGTACTTACGACAATTTGCAAACATTTGTGTTATTGTTTAACAAAATAGGACAGTCTTGCTTTCGGAAAAACATGATTTAAAAGCGAAATTGATGGCAAGGCGATATATTGACAGGTCGTTTGCGTATCGAAGCGAAGTCCGTTTAAAAAGGTTTTTGGTTGTTCTTACGCTTGAAAAACTCGGGTAAATGTGCTATATTAAAAAAGATTTAGCGGGAGACAAAATTTTAAGTGCTGGAAAAGTTACAGTCGCAGGATTTCGATAAAGTTTACGCCATAATGGAAGAAGCTTTTCCTTTCGATGAACGCCGTACTTACGACGAACAAAAGGAACTGCTTTCTAATCCCAACTACTGCGTTTATGTTCTGTATGACAATCGGAAAGACATCAAGTCGTTTGTTACAATATATCAATTCGACGAATTTGCTTTTATCGAACATTTTGCCACAAGCAACAAATACAGAAAGCAAGGATTCGGTTCATTGATTTTAAACGAATTGTTCAATTTGTTGAATTGCAGATTTTGTTTGGAAGTGGAATTGCCTGAAACCGAATTTGCAAAGAGACGAATCGAATTTTATAAACGCAACGGATTTTTTGTTAATAATTTTGATTATATCCAACCGCCTATATCCGAAGGTAAAAAGGCGCTGCGGCTCATTTTGATGACGTCGGGCGGAACGCTGACAAAAAATGAATTTGAAAAAACAAAAGCGATTTTATATAAAAAAGTATATAGAATAAATAAGAAAAAAATTAACTTTAATAACTCATCGGTACAAGCTTAGGAGCGGGAGTATTTTTGAACTCTATAAAACAAAGACATTTTGCTCAGGACATTTTTTCGGTGTCAATAAAAATTTATTAAATTTATTAAAAATTATCCGTATTTGATTAGTTTATCTACAATCGCTTGCTGATGTGAATTTCTACGAAAGCCGATACGACAAGCAGTTGCTTTCTGTCGGATTAAACAGTTTGACTGTGTTTTGTCGTGAAGCGGATTTTTATATGCTTAAGGCTATTTTGTCGAAGTTTTTTTGACGTCTGAGCTTTTCTTTTTTACGGCGGGATGATATAATTTATCAAAGGATAAAAATTATGAACGAAGTTTTGATAAACAAAGCCGAGCAGCTTTTGACTAAATGCAGCGTTTGCTCTGTAGCCTCCGTGTCGGAATGCGGATATCCGAGAATCTGTTTGCTTGCGCCCTTGAAAACAAAGGGCATAAAAGAATTCTGGTTTTCAACGGGTGCGAGCGGAACAAAGGTGAGACATTTTAAAAGCAACTCCAAAGCCGGCGTAACATTTTTCGACGGTGGTGACAGCGTTACGCTTACGGGAAACATGGAAATTGTCGACGACAAAAAAACAAAGGACGACTTGTGGAACGAGTGGCGTGATTTTTTAAGCAGGCATTTTCCCAACGGAGGAAATGACGATCCCGAGTATTGCGTTATTCATTTCGTGACTGACCAAGCAACAATTTATATCGACGGCGAGTTTGAAACTTTGGAGTTATGACAAATCTTTGCAGGAAGTAATAGCTTCATTAGGAACTGAGCTTGAATAAACAAAGTGTGAATTAAGCCTAAAAATTTAAAATTCGACGTTTATAAAAATCGGCACGGAACGAAATATCTTCACCCATTTGGGACTGCGAGCAATAAAATAAGCTTATGAACGATTTTAAAAAATACATTTCCGACAAACGCAGGGCGGCGGAAACACCGCAGAATATTGTCAATTCGGACGGCAGCTGCAATTTCGGCACCTTTAAAAGCGAATTTCCCAATCTTGACTTTTCAGCTATAAAAAAGCCTACGCGCGCGCCTCAATGGTTTACAAAATACAAGCTTACACGATGGCAGGCGGCGGAGGTGCATTTGAAGGAGGGGATTTTGCTTGCCGCAATCTGTCACATGGGATTGTTCGGCATGATACTCAATGTGTTTTTCGACAAAAGGCAGAAAAAGGTTATCAGCTGGACCGCCGATTTACCCGCTTCGAAGACCGTTATAGCGCCGAATCTGCTGTGCGGCAGCGTTTCGGAGGGCAAAAACAAAAGGGCGCGGATTTTGTGCCGTAACAATCTGGAAGCGGGTGAACTGGCGCTTTTGGGCGAGCATAAATCCGCCGACGGAAAAATAGAATATGATTTTAAGTTTGAAAGAATAAGTCTGCCCAGCATTGTCAGTATCCCTTTCGGCGAAAACCGACCTGTTTACAGTCAAAAGGATTTCTTTAAAGCATCGGGAAAGCTGACGGTAAACGGGGAGGAGCTTTCAGCGGACGAGGATACCGTCGCCATACTCGACGACCACAAAGGATTTTATCCGAGAAAAATGCACTTCGATTGGGCAACGACATTGGGACGGCAGCTAAACGGAAATAAAGAATATTTCGCGCTTAATTTGACTCAGAATCAGAGCGTCAATCCTTTTGATTTCAACGAAAATCTAATCTGGCGCGAGGGACGGACGGATTTGCTTCCTCCCGTTATCTTTGAAAGAAATATTTCCACCAAAAAAGGTCTGAAAAAAGGAGAAAAATGCGTCTGGAGTGTGTCGGACAAATACGATATGGTGAGAGCGGAGCTTGTTCTGGACGACGCGTTCCGCATGGAAATCCATGCTGCGGTGGTTAAAATAGAGTATTACATTGTTTTCGGCGTCTTGAGCGGTTACGTCAGGGACGAGGACGGAAACAAGCTTTCGCTTGACGGACTTGTCGGCATGGGCGAGGACAAAACAATGTTGTTTTAAAGCACGGACGAATTTTCGTCCGTCTTTTTTTCGGTTATTGCTTTTCTGGCGGCTTTGATTTTTTTGCCGGTAAGTATGGACGCAGCCAATCCTATGCCCAAAATTATCAGAGCCACCGCACAGATTGCCCATCCCCATTGAATATCGGCTTCGGTTTTTTCATCTGCTACGTCAAAAACGGTTACGATTATGCCGAAAAGAAGCAGCAGTCCGGCTTCGACTGTCATAAGTATGACGTTTTTCAATCTATGCTCCAGCTTAAGGCAATCGGCTTCGGTTTTCATTTAAAACACCCTGTTTAACAGACTATTCCGAAACGGAAAAAAACGCTACAAGACCCGGCACAGTGTGCAATCAACGGCGCGGTCAAAATTTGCAATTTATCGCGTTTTGTGTTAAAATTCATTTATGGAAAAAAACAACACGCAATTTACAGAAGAAACAGAAATCAAGCTATTCGGAAATGTCGACCCTGACACTCTGATAGAAAAAACCAAGCCGTTTTTGGAGCTGATGATGAAATACAGCTGCGCTCTTAAAGAAATAACTACCAAGTTTGAAGTTCTGAACAGCGAGTTTTCTCTTTTTTACAACCGAAATCCTGTTGAATCTATCAAAACCAGATTAAAACAGCCGCGCAGCATTATGGCAAAGCTTAAAAAACACGGCACTCCGATAACAGTTCAGAATATCCGCGATACGATATTCGATGTAGCGGGGGCGCGTATTATTTGCTCCTATCCCGAGGATATTTATTCGCTGGTCGACATGCTTGCAAGGCAGGACGATATAACGGTTCTTAAAGTAAAGGATTATATTTCCAATCCCAAGCCCAACGGCTACAGAAGCCTGCATCTGATTGTGGAGGTGCCTATTTTTCTGTCCGACCGAAAAGAAAACATGGTGGCAGAGGTGCAATTTCGCACTATCGCAATGGATTTTTGGGCGAGTTTGGAGCACAAGCTGAAATACAAGAAAAATATCGAAACTCCCGAAGAAATCGTAAATGAGCTTAAACAATGCGCGGATGAAATAAGCAGACTTGACAACAGAATGCAGGCGATTCACAAACGGATAGAAAATTTATAACTTTATCGAATTTAGTTGCATTATGAAAAAATATATAGTAAAATATAACAACAAAGGGAGTAGCCGGCGTTTAGACGTTGTTAAATCAACAGTCACGTTTTTACTGGTTTAACATTGAACGGCAAGACTTATGCGTGTTTTCGCATAAGTCTTTTTTATTTACGCCGAGTTTGCAGTCGGTTTAAAATACGAAAAATATAGAATAATTTTGAAAGGAGAAACATGAAACACTATTTGTCGGAAACAAACGAGGTTTTAAAAAGCTTTGCCGCGACCGAAGACGGGCTGACCTGCGAAGAAGCAAGCGCGCGTCTGCAAAAAAGCGGTCTAAACAAGCTGCGCGAGCCAAAAAAAGTATCTTTGTTTGTAAGGTTTCTGAAGCAGCTTGTAGACCCGATGATAATCATTCTGATTGTAGCGGCGGCTGTGTCGGCAGTAATTGCGGTTATGGAAAAAGAAAGCTTTGCCGACGTAATAATAATAGTTGCCGTAGTTCTGATAAACGCCATACTCGGAGTTGTTCAGGAAAGCAAAGCCGAAAAAGCCATTGCTGCTTTGCAGGAAATGACCGCCGCTACTTCAAAGGTTGTTCGGGACGGCAAAATTTGCAATATAAAAAGCCAGGAGCTTGTCTGCGGCGACATAATTTTGCTCGAAGCGGGAGATTCTGTCCCGGCTGACTCAAGAATCATAGAGGCAGCCAGTCTGAAAATTGAGGAAGCCGCATTGACCGGCGAATCAGTACCGGTAAACAAGACCTCGTCTGTCATTAAGCTTGCCGAAGGACAAAAGGATGTTCCTTTGGGGGACAGAAAAAATATGTGTTATATGGGCAGCACCGTCGTATACGGACGCGGCAGAGCCGTGGTTGTGGCTACCGGCATGGATACGGAAATGGGCAAAATCGCAACATCGCTGGAAATGGCGAAAGAGGAGTCCACTCCGCTTCAGAAAAAGCTTGGGCAGCTCAGCAAGGTTCTCAGCTATGCCGTTATCGGTATCTGCGCGTTTATCTTTCTGTATAAATTTATTTTTGCCAAAGCAACGGGCGCCGTTTTTGATTTTCCAACGGCTCTCGACGCGTTTATGATTGCCGTCAGTCTTGCCGTAGCGGCAATTCCCGAAGGACTTGCAACGGTTGTCACCATTGTTCTGTCAATCGGCGTTACGAAAATGTCAAAACGCAACGCCGTTATCAGAAAGTTGACGGCAGTCGAAACATTAGGCTGCGCGCAGATTATTTGTTCGGACAAAACGGGAACTCTCACGCAAAACAAAATGACTGTCGTGGAAAGCTTCGGCGACAATCGGGAGCTGCTCGGCGCTTGTCTTGCGCTGTCTTCCGATGCGGAGCTTGATGAAGATTCCGGACAGGCGATCGGAGAGCCAACGGAGTGCGCTTTGGTAAACTATGCTTATACGCTGGGATTGAATAAAAACAAATTAAAGACCACCGAAAAACGCGTGGGAGAGGCGCCCTTCGACTCTATGCGCAAAATGATGTCTACTATTTGTCAAAACGCCGAGAGCGGGGCGTTGCTGCAATATACGAAAGGCGCGCCCGACGAGGTTCTCAAAAGCTGCGACCGTATGCTTTCGAACGGCGAAATAGTGCCTTTGAACGACGAGCTGCGTGAAAGGATTCTCAGTGAAAACAAGCGCATGGCAAGCAAGGCTTTGAGAGTCATGTGCGGAGCTTACAAGCCCTTGAGCGAAATGCCGTCGAGCCGCGAGCCGTCGGAATTGGAAAAGAATCTTATTTTCATAGGACTAGTCGGCATGATAGACCCTGTGAGACCCGAAGTAAAAGCAGCTATAGAGGAGTGCAATCAGGCGGGAATCAGACCGATAATGATTACCGGTGACCACAAGGATACTGCCGTAGCCATAGCTTTGGAGCTGGGAATAATCACAGACGCTTCGCAGGCAATGACAGGGGCGCAGCTTGACGAGCTGTCGGACGAGGAGCTTCAGGAAAAAATCGACCATTTTTCGGTATACGCGCGTGTGCAGCCAGAGCATAAGGTACGAATTGTAAACGCTTGGAAAAAACGCGGATGCATAACCGCGATGACGGGAGACGGCGTGAACGACTCTCCCTCGATTAAAAGCGCCGACATCGGCGTCGGTATGGGTATAACCGGAACGGACGTGACAAAGGGCGTGGCGGATATGGTGCTTGCGGACGACAATTTCGCAACGATAGTCTCAGCCGTTGAGGAAGGACGACGGATATACGACAACATCAGAAAATCCATACAGTTTCTGCTGTCCTCGAATCTTAGCGAGGTGATAGCGATTTTCGTTGCCACTTTGTTTAATTTCGTCATATTGAATCCTATACATCTGCTGTGGATAAATCTAATTACGGACACATTTCCCGCGCTCGCTTTAGGCGTCGAGCCGGCAGACGAGAATATAATGAAACGTCCGCCGAGAAGCTCTCGTGACAGCATATTTGCCAACCGTCTGGGTGTCGACGTTGTATATCAGGGCATTATGGTGGCGGCTCTGACATTGGCGGCGTATTTTATAGGCTTTGAAATGGAATACGGTTATTGGGGCATGGGGCAAAGCCACGACGGCATAACGATGGCGTTTCTGACCCTTTCTATGGCGGAAATGTTCCACGCATTCAATTTAAGGAATCGCAGCCGTTCAATATTTTCGATAAAAAAGCAAAATTGGATTTTGTGGGGAGCTTTCGGAATTTCGCTGGCGCTTACCACGCTGATAAT
>URVX01000062.1 GCA_900551395.1 uncultured Subdoligranulum sp.
CCGAAGGTAAGCGCCAGCACGGCTACCGTCGAAAATTCGTCCTGTCCGATTTTTACGGACAGCCAGTCCGAGCCTTGCGTAGACAGAAACACCGCATACAGCGAAATTGTTATCACCAAAAAAGTAAGCGAAGCGGGAAAGCTGCGTTTTGCCACGTTGACAAGAAATTTGCCGCGTATTATTTCCCTGTTTTTCTGTAAGGCAAGTATCGTCGTAGGCAGACCTACTATCATCATTTCCAACAGCATAACCTGCGAGGATGTGAAAGGATATGCCGCTTTATGCTTGAAGCCGTAATTTGCTATTACGATAAGCAGATTGAGCACAATCGTGTATATCGTCTTCATGAAATACATGCTTGTGGCTGCCTGTATGTTGTTGACTACCTGCCGCCCCTCCGCAACGACCTGCGGAAGACTGGCGAAGTTGTCGTCCAGCAAAACAAGGTGAGCCGCGTTGCACGCCGCCTGACTGCCTCCCGCAAGCGCTATCGCGCAGTCCGACTCGCGCAAAGCAAGAATATCGTTCACTCCGTCGCCGGTCATGGCTACAGTATGCCCGGCTTTTTTTATCGCCTTGACAAGTATGGCTTTCTGCTCCGGAGAAACTCTGCCGAAAACGGTGTATTTGTTTGCAATTTCCGCAACGGTTTTTTCGTCCAAGCCCTCGAGACTTATATAATTTTCCGCGTTTTCCACTCCCACCTTCGCCGCGATGTGACTTACCGTCAACGGATTGTCGCCGCTGATGATTTTTGCGCCCACACCATTTTCCTTAAACCAATTTATCGTCTTGATGGCGTCGTCCCGGATATGGTCTTCGATAACGATAAGCGCTATCGGGCGGCGTACTACGGGGAGCTTTATTTCCTCATCCTTTTTGGCGTAAATCACGCTGGAGGACTGCGCAAGCAGCAAAACTCTGTAGCCCTTTTCCGCATATTTCTTTACAAGCGACTCCACGCGTTGATTTTTTGCGTTCAGCACAAACTCAGGCGCGCCGAGAAAAAAGGTACCCTCCTTTTCAAAGGAAACCGCAGACATCTTGCGCGAAGAGGAAAAAGGCACGATTGCAGTATGCTTAAGCACGCTTTTTGCGCCGAAATATTTTTTCAGCGCCTTTGACGTCATATTTTTGTCGCTCTGCGCCTTCAGAACAGAGCCCATAATTTCTTTTAAGGTATAACGCGAGCCGCTGTTGAAATCTATTGTTTGCACTACGCGCATGGTGCCGTCGGTAAGCGTGCCCGTCTTGTCGAGACAGATTGTGTCCACTCTGGCAAGCATTTCTATGCAATACAGCTCCTGTACCATGGTTTTGCGCTTTGACAGTCTGATAACGCTTACAGCCAGCGTCATGCTTGTGAGAAGGAACGGACCTGCGGGTATCATGCCGATTACGCTGCCCGCAGTGTTGGTCAGCGCCTTGATAAACGCCTCGTCCCTGCTAAGCCCCGATGACAGAAATGTGGTGTAGTTGGTCTGCCACATGAAATATATCATAAAAACAATTATGACGGCAACCGCCTTGAGTATGATTTTAAGTCCGCCCAACAGCTGCGAGCGCGGCTTTTTGTATTTGCGCGCACGACTGGTCAAGCCTTCGATATAATTGGTTTCGGCTATCTTTTCCACTCTGGCAACGCATGCGCCCGATACGACGTAGCTGCCTGCAAACAAAGTATCCCCCTTTTTTTTGACGACAGACTCCGACTCGCCTGTGAGCATTGCTTCGTTCACTTCAGTCTGCCCTTCGAGCACGACTGCGTCCGCGCAAATCTGCACGCCCGTCTCGAGCTTCATAACGTCGTCAAGCGCGATTTCATCCACGGAAATTTCCGTTTCTATCCCGTCGCGCACCACCTTGACTGTGGGCGCGGCTACGATTTTAAGCTTGTCCAAGGATTTTTTGGACTTGATTTCCTGAAAAATCGCTATACCCGTGTTGACTATCGCCACAAGCAAAAACGTAATCTGCGTCCATTGCCCGTAAGCCATAAGTATGACGGCAATGACGAGATAAAGCATATTGAAAAAGGTGAAAATATTTCCAAGAAAAATCTGTAAAATGGATTTTCCCTTTTTGCGGGGCATTTCGTTTACGTACCCCTCCGATTTTCTGCTTTCTACCTGCGCCGCGGTCAACCCCTTGTCAGGCAGCGGAGAATATCTTTCCGCAAGACTTAAATCGGGTGTTTTGCGTCTCCGCTTTTTTTTCGGCGATTTTGTTTCGCTTTCGTTTTCCTTGCTTTCGCCGTCGTTCAAGAGCAGCGGCCCGTCAAACTGCTTTTCCTCAGCAGAAGCAGTCTCCCGCCCCGCAGCATTTTGCGGCGCATTCTCTTTCTTCCTCGATGCGAACAGTCCCTTCAGGCGAGTGGAAGGCTTTTCCCCGCTACTTTCATTTTCGGTAACGCAAGGTGCGGCGGAATTCTCCGCCGCTTCTATATCGTCCTTAAGCGTAAAAATCGGTTGCGTACCGTCGTTTTTCATTTCAATCCAACTGTTTTATGCCTTGCTCCGAGCAGAGAAAAAATTCGGCGTAACCGGCTTGCTTCAAGGTATTAAGCTGAAAACCGAAATTCTTGATTTTTTTAAGAACAAGGCAAATATTTCCCTCCGACCTCTTTTGAGCCGCAGCCGCAAACGCTGCCGACAACGCGGCGGGCGAAGTGTTTTTTTCAACCAGGTAGACTGTTTTGACGCAAGCGTCGCCGACAGTCATGCCCTTATCCTTCAAAATATTGAAAATTCGCTCGAACCCGATACTGAAACCGCATGCGCTAACTTTGCCGCCGAGCAGCTTTCCCAACAGCTCGTCATATCTGCCGCCTCCGCCGATTGAAATTCCGTAATCGCCGTATGAAATCTCGAAAATCGTGCCTGTATAATAATTCATTCCTCGCACAAGCGACGGATCCAAGCGCGCTTTGTCAAAGCCGGCTGCTTTTACAGTCCCGAATATGCTTTTCAGACTTTCTCCCGCTTCGGGGCAAAGCCCGCATACCTTTTCCAACGCTTCGCTGCTGTCTCCGTTGTTGAGACTTTGGACTGTTTTGACTAGCTTAACCGCGCTTTGCCTGTCAAATGACTCGGCAAGCTCGTTTTCCACTCCTTCGACGCCGATTTTGTCCAGCTTGTCCAATGTTATGAAAACCTTGTCGAAAGAGCTTTCGTCAAAGCCGCACCCGACGACAAGCGCCTTTAAAAGCCTCCTGTCGTTTATTCTGATACAAAAATCCGATAGTCCGAGCCTTTCCAAAGCTTCTCCCGTCGCCAGAATAAGCTCGGTTTCGGCGAGAAAAGACTCCTCGTTTATTATATCAATGTCGCATTGCACAAACTGACGAAAGCGCCCTTTCTGAGGACGCTCGGCACGCCAAACGCTGCCCATTTGCATCGCCTTGAAAACAGAGGGCAGTTTTCCGCAGTTGTTTGCATAATATCTCGTGAGCGGCACCGTCAAATCGTAGCGCAGCCCCAAATCGCACAAATCGCCGTCGCAGGCATTTTCCAGCTTTTCTCCGCGCTTTAGAATCTTGAATATAAGCTTTTCGTTGTCGCCGCCCTGCTTAGATGTGAGCAATCCCAAATCCTCTACGCACGGAGTTTCAATCCCCGTAAATCCGTAGGAACAATAAACCTTTTTGATTGTGTCCAGAATTTTTTCCCTTAGCAGCAAATCTTCGGGAAGAATATCTCTCATGCCTTTCGGCGGAGTCTTGTCAAACATCGTTTCATTTACCTTTTTTATCAATAGTTTATTTTATCAGCAAACAAAAGGCTTGTCAAATCAATTAAATATTCTGTCAGCCCATCTTACCATTGCGTCCAGCACGACGTCGCCCTGCTTGTCGCTTTCGTTGGCAAACAGATACAGCTTGATCAATGGCTCGGTGCCGCTCGGACGAATTACCATACGGTTTCCGTGAATCATCTCGACAATAAGCATATCGCTCCTGCCGAAGTCCTTGTACTTCTCAACGCGCAAATCGATTTTTTCCGTTACGGGAATTCCGTTTATTTCCTCTCCGACCACCGTGCGAACATAGTCCAGCAGCTCTTTTTTACGTTTTTCGCCGTCGGCGCCCGAAAACTCATAGGAAATCTGTTTGTTTTTGAAATTTCCGTATTTCATTTTGAGATTCTTGAACTTGTCTACAAGGGTGAGATTTTTGCGTTTTAATGCGGAGCACATCTGCGCTGCGACCAGCGACGCAACAACAGCGTCCTTTTCCCGCACTCTGTCTCCGATAAGATAACCGCAGCTTTCCTCCATCCCCATAACGAAATCGCGTTGTCTGTCAAATTCAAGCTCCGTTACCTTTGCGCCGATATTTTTAAAGCCTATCATGGTTTCTATCGTGTGCGCATCGAAAACGTCCCCTATTTTGTCTATCATCGGAGTAGTAACCAAAGATTTTACTATTACGGGATGCTGAGGCATTCTTTTTGTCTGCTTCAGGCTGTACAAAACAAACTCCGTCATAAGCGCCGCCACCGCGTTTCCGTCCAGCACAACGTATTCCCCCTTGTGAAGCACGGCAAGCCCCATCCTGTCGCAGTCGGGGTCGGTGAGAATAATCAAATCGGACTTTTCACGCTTGGCCTCCTCTATCGCCAAGTCGAAAGCCTGAGGCTTTTGCGGGTCGGGCAAAGGACAGGTGGTGAATTTTTCATTCGGAAAAGACTGAGCAGTGACTGTTTTTACTTCCTTTACGCCTGCACGCTTCAGAATACGCGGAACCATGTGCCAGCCGGTGCCGTTCAACGGAGAATACATAACCTTTACGTCCTTTGCGGGCAAGGGAGAAATTTCCCACACGGCATCCAGATAGTCCCTTTTGAGCTTGTCGGTGATATATTCGATTTTTTCCTCCTCCAGACAACCCGTAAGGTCGCCCATAGGCACGGAAAAATAATCGATTTTCGCCATTTCGGCGGATATTTCAGCTACGGCTGAATCGTTTATCTGACAGCCGGTGTTGTTGTAAAATTTGAAACCGTTGTATTCCTTGGGATTGTGGCTGGCGGTAAACATAATTCCGCCGTCGGCTCTTAACGTCCTGATTGCAAAGGACAAAAACGGCGTGGGCTGCATGGTATGCGCAAGAAAAACCTTTAGACCGGAGTTCGCCAATATGCACGAGGCAATCTGCGCAAAGCGCTGAGAATTGTGTCGGCTGTCAAAGCTGACGGCAACGGTCTGCGCTTTTTTGTTTTTGAGAAAAACGGCGTAAGCCTTTACCGCGCGGGCGACGGTGTAAATGTTTATGCAGTTGGGTCCTGCGCCTAGCACTCCCCTGATGCCCGCCGTACCGAAAGACAAATCTTTGAAAAAGCAATTTTCTTTGGCAGCTTCGTCGCCCTCAAGCCTGTTCAGCTCGTTTCTGATTTCTTCGTCATACACGTTGGCCTTCCAAAAGGCAAACTTATCGTTGTAGCTCATAATGCGTTTTTATCCCTTTTTCTTTTATTATAACACAAGCATTGAAAATTTGCCACCGTTAGCGCGTATCAAATAAACATTTTGAATAGCGTCGCAATGGGATATAAACGTCAAAAGCATCACATATAATGTAGTATGATATAATTGAAAGCATTAGTGAGTATTATTACCGTTATATGTCTGATTTTTTGTCTTGTCGGCTGCGGCAAGGATCGGAGCGCAGGCAAAAGCATAACCGCGCTGAAAATCAAGGTGACAGACCTCGACGGAAACGCGATTTCAAAAGCTCAGATAAAGCTGGTTGAAAGCGGAGCTTCGTTTTTTACAGACAACAACGGATTGAGTCCGACTATGGAAATTCAGATTTCCAAAACAGCGCTCAACGTAAACGAAAGCTGGTCCACCGTCACCGTGGTAGTAAGCCGGGAAGGCTTCGTCACAACCGTGCTTTTCAACTGCGTGGTACCCGACAACCAGACGCGCGGCGATTTGACTATCAGGCTTTTCAAACTCGACCAAAGCGAGCTGCCATACGTTGCAATAGTCGAAGTGCCGCCCGACGACTTTATTCAAAGCCTGACAGGCGGCGGCGAAAACAATCAGACTAAAACCGAGAGCTGACGATTTTAAAAAAGATTTGACTTTCCACCGAAAAATAATTGTCAAATGCCTTCCGATATGATATAATTCATCCGTTAAAATAAACGGGCAATTAACTCAGTTGGGAGAGTGTCTTCTTGACGTGGAGAAAGTCAGGGGTTCGAGTCCCTTATTGCCCACCATTTTCCGGACGTCGCCTTTAGGCTTGTCCGGTTTTTCTTTTTCAAAGAAAATCCAGACTTCGCCGTTTGGCTCGTCCTTTTCGGTAGCGCTAATAGGGAGGACGAATTATGTGACGCTCGGGATTTCCCCTCGCTGTTCCGTCGCTTTGCTCCTTGCGAGTCCCTTATTGCCCACCATTTTCCGGACGTCGCCTTTAGGCTTGTCCGGTTTTTCTTTTTCAAAGAAAATCCAGACTTCGCCGTTTGGCTCGTCCTTTTCGGTAGCGCTAATAGGGAGGACGAATTATGTGACGCTCGGGATTTCCCCTCGCTGTTCCGTCGCTTTGCTCCTTGCGAGTCCCTTATTGCCCACCATTTTCCGGACGTCGCCTTTAGGCTTGTCCGGTTTTTCTTTTTCAAAGAAAATCCAG
>URVX01000063.1 GCA_900551395.1 uncultured Subdoligranulum sp.
AGCCGGACGAGGCGCTTCTCAAAAAGGCGGAGGAGGAAAAGCTCTGGCTCTTAGGCTCGGAAAAGCCTCTTTACGGCACTGCGTTGGCGTTGGCGGTGCATTTTTGATGCGGGTAAGAGTTGATTTGCACGTGCACTCCGTTTTGAGCGCATGCTGCTCACGCGAAAACACCGTTGTCAACATCGTCAATATGAGCAAGCTTTTAGGTACGAGGTTTCTGGGCGTTGCCGACCACAACTCGTGTCTCAACTTTCCGGCAATAAACGAGCTGTGCGAAAAAGAGGGCATTGTTGCCGTTCCGGCTATGGAAGTCACAACCGCCGAAGAAATACACGTGCTTTGTTTGTTCAGGGATTTTCCGTCGGCGAAAACCCTTTCCGACGAAATCGCGGCGGGGCTGCCTGAAATTCCGCTGGATTTGAGATTTTATCACCCGCAGTGCGTGTCGGACAGCAGCGACGGCGTGACAGCTTTTTTGCCCGACCTGTTGAACGTCGCGTGCGGCTTCGACCTGTATTCTCTCGAGTCGAGGACTAATGAGCTTGGCGGATTGATTGTGCCGGCACACGTAGACAAGCAGAGCGCAAGTCTTTTGAGCGTTCTGGGCTGCGTGCCCGACGACATCGGGACGAATTGTCTCGAGGTGTCGCGCTCCTGTCCGGACGAGCTTAAAAGAGAGCTGTCGAAAAGATATCTTATTTTGGAGAACAGCGACGCTCATTGTCTGGAGGATATGTGCGCGTCGGACTTTTATCTCGAGCTTGACAGCGACGATTTGGACGGACTGTTCGAGAAGCTGACAAAATCCGTTTTATGAAAGAAATTTCGCTTAATATATTGGACATTGCTCAAAACTCTGTACGAGCAAACGCAACGGAAATAAAAATAAACGTCTTTTTCGACACTGCGGCGGACAAGCTGACCGTTTCGGTGAGCGACGACGGCTGCGGCATGAGCGGGGAGCTGCTTGCAAAGGTTCTCGATCCGTTCACCACTACGCGCACTACGCGCAGAGTGGGGCTGGGACTGCCGCTGTTCCGTCAGAGCGCGCTGGATGCCGGCGGGGATTTTCACATCGAAAGCCGACAGGGCGAGGGGACGGAGGTTGTCGCCTCCTTCAAGGCAAGTCACATCGACCGTATGCCTTTGGGAGATCTGGCGGGAACCTTGACGGTATTGATAAACGCTAACGACGCCGTGCGTTACATTCTGGTTTATCGGGTGGACGACAGGGAGTTCGTTTTCGATACCGACGAAGCAAAAAAAATACTCGGAAACGTGCCGCTTTCCGCACCGGAGGTGGCGGCGTTTTTGGAGGACTATATAAAACAAGGTATAAATTCAACCAACGGAGGAAATGAAATCTTATGAAGTCGTTACAAGAACTTAACGCAATCAGAGAGAGGATGCAAAGCCAGACGCTCAATAGAGACGCCGCGACGGAAGGATCCACGCGCGTGGTGGTGGGAATGGCGACCTGCGGAATAGCCGCCGGCGCGAAGCCCGTGATGAACGCGTTTCTCGAAGAAGTCTCCAAGCGCAATCTGAAGCACGTGGTAGTGAGCCAGACGGGCTGCATAGGCATGTGCAAGCTGGAGCCTATCGTCGAGGTTTTCGTACCCGGTCAGGAAAAGGTGACTTACGTCAAGGTCACGCCTGAAAAGGCGGCGAGAATAGTCGCCGAGCATATTGTCAACAATCAGCCTGTAAAAGAGTTTACAGTAGATGAGAAATAAGGGAGAAGCACAAATCATGATAAGAAGTCACATTTTGGTCTGCGGCGGCACCGGCTGCACCTCCAACAAGTCACACGACATAATCGACGCCTTGAACGCCGAGCTCAAAGCACAGGGGCTTGAAAACGAAGTAAAGGTGGTTATGACGGGCTGTTTCGGTCTCTGCTCCAAAGGACGCATTATGGTCGTTTATCCCGAGGGCGCGTGCTACAACCACGTGACCGTTGACGACGTCAAAGAAATCATTTCCGAACACATAATAAAGGGCAGAATCGTCACTAGACTGCTGCACGTCGAGGGCGACACTCACGAGAGAGTCATGTCGCTGTCCCAGACGGAATTCATGCAGAAGCAGGTGCGCGTGGCGCTGCGCAACTGCGGCGTTATCGACCCCGAAAACATAGACGAGTATATAGGTCACGACGGCTATCAGGCGTTGGCAAAGGTTCTTACCACCATGACGCCCGACGACGTAATCAAGGTCATTTCCGACTCCGGCTTGAGAGGCAGAGGCGGCGCCGGTTTCCCTACAGGAACCAAATGGAAGTTTGCCAAAGCGTCCAAAAACGACGTCAAATACGTCTGCTGCAACGCCGACGAGGGCGACCCCGGCGCGTTTATGGACAGGTCGGTGCTCGAGGGCGACCCCCACGTCGTCATCGAGGCGATGGCCATAGCCGCTTACGCAATTGGCAGCAATCAGGGCTACGTTTACATAAGAGCCGAATATCCCATAGCCGTTCAGCGTCTGAGAAAGGCAATCGAGCAGGCAAGAGCCTACGGATTGCTCGGAAAGAACATATTCGGCACGGATTTCTCCTTTGACCTCGACATACGTCTCGGCGCGGGCGCTTTCGTCTGTGGCGAGGAAACGGCGCTTATGACAAGCATAGAGGGCAAGCGCGGCGAGCCCCGTCCCAGACCTCCGTTCCCTGCGGTCAAGGGTCTGTTTGCAAAGCCCACCATTCTTAACAACGTGGAAACATACGCCAACGTGCCCAGAATCATACTCAACGGCGCCGACTGGTTTGCAAGCATGGGCACCGAAAAGAGCAAGGGCACCAAGGTTTTCGCGGTAGGCGGCAAAATCATCAACACCGGTCTCGTGGAGGTGCCTATGGGCACGACGCTGCGCGAGGTCGTGTATGACATCGGCGGCGGCATACCCAACGGCAAAAAGTTCAAGGCTGCTCAGACGGGCGGTCCCAGCGGCGGCTGCATACCTGCGGAGCACCTCGATATTCCCATCGATTACGACAACCTCATTTCCATCGGTTCCATGATGGGCAGCGGCGGACTTATCGTTATGGACGAGGACAACTGCATGGTCGACATAGCCAAGTTCTTCCTCGAATTCACCGTCGACGAGTCCTGCGGAAAATGCACTCCCTGCCGCGTAGGCTGCAAGCGCCTGCTCGAGCTGTTGACAAAGGTTACGGACGGCACCGCCACGATGGACGACCTCGACGAGATGGAAAAGCTGTGCTATTACATAAAGGATAACGCGCTTTGCGGTCTCGGTCAGACTGCTCCCAACCCCGTGCTTTCCACGCTTAAATATTTCCGTCACGAATACGAGGAGCACATACTGGAGAAGAAGTGCAGCGCAGGCGTGTGCAAACATCTGCTTCATTTCGAAATCGACAAGGAGAAATGTATCGGCTGCACGCTGTGCGCGCGCAACTGTCCCGTCAACGCGATTTCGGGCACTGTCAAGCAGCCTCATGAAATCGACCAGACAAAGTGCATAAAGTGCGGCGTTTGCATGCAGAATTGCAAGTTCAAAGCTATATCGAAGAAGTAAGAGGTGAAACATGGCTGATTTAGTTAGAGTAAAAATCAACGGAAAGGAATATTCCGTAGAAAGAAATACGACCATACTCGATGCGTGCAGACAGGTGGGTATAAAAATCCCCACGCTGTGCTACCTGAGAGAAATAAACGAAATAGGCGCCTGCCGCGTGTGCGTGGTTGAAGTCGTCGGCGCCCGCAACCTTGTCGCCTCCTGCGTTTATCCCATAGACCGCGACGGCATTGAAATCAAAACCAACACAAAGCGCGTGCTGGAGTCCCGCAAGACGACGGTAGAGCTTTTGCTTTCCAACCACAACAACAGCTGCAACAGCTGCGTGAGAAGCAACAACTGCGAGCTGCAAAAGCTGTCCCACGAGCTTGGCTGCGACGAAAACAGATACAAGGGAGTCAAGCAGTCCTTCGAGGAGGACGTTACGCCTTATCTCGTCAGAGACAACAGCAAGTGCATTTTGTGCCGCCGCTGCGTTGCCGCGTGCAGCAAGCTGCAGCACGTGCACGTCATAGGTCCAAACGACAGAGGCTTCAACACCAACATCGGCAGCGAGTTCGACTTGTCCCTCAACGACGTAAAATGCGTCGCGTGCGGACAGTGCATAACCGTTTGCCCTACGGGCGCTTTGAGAGAGAGAGACAACATCGACGACGTTATGGCTGTCATGAACGACAAGTCCAAGCACGTTTTCGCAATGACCGCTCCCGCAGTGCGCGCGGCGATAGGCGAGGAGTTCGGATATCCCATAGGCACCAACACGGAGGGCAAGATGGTTGCCGCTCTCAAAATGCTGGGCTTTGAAAAGGTCATGGACGTCGACTTCGCTGCGGACGTGACGATTATGGAAGAAGGCACCGAGCTGCTGGGCAGAATCAAAAACAACGGCGTTCTGCCAATGATAACCAGCTGCTCGCCCGGTTGGATAAACTACATCGAGCAGTATTATCCCGAGCTTTTGCCTCATCTGTCCACGACCAAGAGTCCTCAGCAGATTCACGGCGCGCTTATCAAGAGCTATTATGCCAAAAAGCACAATCTCGACCCCAAAGACATAGTCGTTGTGTCCATTATGCCCTGCGTGGCAAAGAAAGTCGAAATCAACCGTCCCCACATCAATGCGGTCGAAGAGGGAAAAGACGTCGATTTCGTGCTTACGACGAGAGAAGCGGCGCGCTTTATCCGCCGTGCGGGCATCGATTTCAGGTCTTTACCCGACGAGCAGTTCGACACCTTCAGCGGCACGTCCGCGGGTCTGCTGTTCGGAGCTACGGGAGGCGTCATGGAAGCCGCTTTGAGAACCGTTAAGGAAATTCTCGACGGCAAAGAGCTGGAAAACGTGGACTTCAAATCGGTCAGAGGCGTCAAAGGCATAAAGAAGGCTACCGTAGAGCTTGGCGGCAAGCCCGTCAAGGTTGTGGTCGCGCACGGAGTGGAAAACGCGCACGCCGTCATGGAGCAGCTCAAGGCGGGCAAGCTCAAGGACGTTGCCTTTATTGAAATCATGTGCTGTCCCGGCGGCTGCGTGACGGGCGGCGGACAGCCTATTCAGCCTGCGGAGGTGAGAAACAACATCGACCTCAAGGCGGAAAGAGCCAAAGCGATTTACGGCACGGACAAAAAGTCTTCTTTGAGAAAGAGCCACGAAAATCCCGAGGTAAAGGAGCTTTACGCAGATTTTCTCGGAGAGCCCAACGGTCATCTGGCGCACGAGCTGCTGCACACCCATTATGTGGACAGAAGCAAAAAGGTCATAGAGTGACATTTTAAAAGCAGTTTGAAAGTAACGCCGATTTTCGGCGTTACTTTTCTGTTGCAGTTTACTTTTTTCGTCGAAATTCCTTCAAAGGCTTTAAAAGCATTTGCCTTTTCAAGCCCGTTTGTTGTATTATAAAGGGACAAAATAACCTTCGGGAGCGACAAATGGATTTTTGGGAGCATATCAGGCAGGCGTTTGCAGGCTTCGGCTGGGCGGACGTATTGGAAATTGTGATAATCGCGGCGGTGGTGATGTTCGTGTTTTTGTATTCCGCTCGCCACAACTCTCTTTTTTATACCTACGTTCTTGCCGCCATGGGATTTATCGTATTTGCGGTTACATTCGCGGAGCTTGGCAGCTTCAACGTCATTTTTGTCGTGCTTCTGCTTGTCGTTTACACCTTCGGAACGGTTCTTTTGTTCAACGCGGAGCTCAAGCGCGACGTTTTCAAGCGCTCGTGGAAAAGTATTCTGCATACTTTCAGTATTTCGGGAGAGGGCTTTGACCTGAGCGAGGAAGAAGTGAACGCAAACATAGCCAACATAGTCAAGGCGTGCCAAAACATGTCAAAGGCAGACGTCGGCGCGCTTATAGTGGTTGTGCGCGAGAGCATATCGGATTCCGTTCTCGAAAGCGGCACGATGATAAACGCCGTCATTTCGGGAGAATTGCTGGAAACCATTTTCTTCCCGAAATCGCCTTTGCACGACGGCGCGGTTATAATAAAGGGCAACAAAATTCTTGCCGCGGGCTGCTATCTGCCGCTCAGCCAGGAGCAGACGCTCGCAAAAGAGCTTGGAACGCGCCATAGGGCTGCGTTGGGCATCACCGAGCTTAACCCGACGGTCACGGCTATCGTCGTATCGGAGGAGACGGGTATAATAACAGCAGTTTACGACAGACAAATCAAAAGATATCTCGACGGTCAGAATCTGACGAAGGCGCTGCAATATGCTTACAACATGGAGCTGCCGTCGTCGCGCGACACTTTCTGGGGGGTAGACGGACATGCGGAATAACAAAAAGGAAAAAAGTACGGTTGACGCTAGGACTAAGGCGGTCAGAATTCTGAAACGCCTGTTTGTCGACAACGCGCTTGTAAAAATTCTCGCCATAGTCGTGTCGGTTGCTCTCTGGCTGGTCATAGGATATCTTTTCTGAAATGCAAAACCGAAAATTAAGAAATTCCACAAGGAGAAAATTTTGAAATGAGTATAGTAAAAGCGCCGAATTTGCTCATGCCCGAAGAAAAGACGGACATGCGGAAATG
>URVX01000064.1 GCA_900551395.1 uncultured Subdoligranulum sp.
ATTAAGTCATTTATTGTAATTAAGTCATAATATATTTAAATAGTAAATTTTTTATTATAGACATGTCGTTAGCGGCGGCCACTTGTGAAAAATGCGCGAAATGACGACTCCGTCTGATGTCAAAACAATTAAGTATTTTAATATATCAAGGAGGAAATTCCGATGTCAAAAAAGAAACGGTTTTTATTGCTGCTTTTGATTTTCGTTGCAACGGTTACGCTTACGGCTCTGGGCGCGTGCAAGCCCAAGCCCGTTGCCGAAGGACCCGAAACAGGCGTTTATTACTGCGATTGGGGCGGCGAGGAGCATATAATCGCATTGAACAGCGGCAACAGGTTTACGTTTGTGGTCAAGGGCGACAACAAATCCGGAACTTACGTTCTGGAAAACGGCGTTTTGACCTTTACTTTTGCAAAGGAAGAGGACGGACAAATATCCGCAAGCTATGAAAACGAGTCTTTTACGCTTTCATACGGCGGCGAGGAGCTAAGATTTTTGCGTAAAACCGCCTTTGTAGTCACCTTCGACACGGCAGGGGGAAGCGAAATCGAATCGGTGTCCGTTGTCAACGGCAGAGCTGTTTCCCGCCCCGCGAATGATCCCGTCAAGGAGGGCTTCACTTTTGCGGGCTGGTATGAGGACGCAAGGTTTACGCGTCCCTTCGGTTTCGGAACGACTGCCGTCACTTCCAATATGACCGTTTTCGCAAGATTCGAGCCAATAGCTTACGGTCAATCGGAATATACCGTTTTCTTTGATTTGAATTATGACGGAAAGCAGCCGGAATCGGCGGAAACGCTGAACGGAAAGCTGCTCGAAGCGCCGCAGCCTGAAAGGGACGGCTATGTTTTCAAGGGCTGGTGGATAAGCATGTATGAGGACAGGGATATGCTGTCCTATGCTTATGCGGAAGGAATGGTTTTTGGGGAGGACACCACGCTTTTCGCGCTTTGGCAGCCTGAAAACGGACCTGCCGAGCCTGTTGTTTATGTAAGCGCAGAGGGCGTGTCTTGGGACGGCGTCGGCACAGGCGTAAAGCTTGTTGTTATCAATCCTCTAGGAGCGGTTGTAGTAAACGAATCGATAGGCGCTACGGCGGGCAGCTCCAAAAATCTGGAGTTTGCAAACGGAATCGCGGGGGACTACGAAATCAGGCTAACCGCAGGCGATACGACTGTAGTCAGATATTATAAAAACAAGGCTTTGAACAGAGTTTCCAAATTTTCGGTTGCGGACAACGGGATACTTGTTTTCCAACCCGTGCCCCATGCCGTCAGATACTACATAGACGTGGTATGTGGAGACGAAAGCCATGTTCACGCGCATTTTGACAACGGGGCATCGGTATATTTCGATTTTTCCAACTGCAAAATGCGTCCCGAAGGCATAGAATTCGTGGTGACTGCCGTAGCGGACGGCTATGCTTCCTCTGTTTCCAGACCGTTTGTATATCTGCGCAAGCTGCCGGAATTGACAGGTCTGCATCTCGATACGGAGACGGACCTGCTTGTGTGGGACGCGATAGGCGCCGCGTCGGACTACGAGGTTTCGGTCAACGGCGGCGCGCCCGTATCGACGGCGGGAAAAAACAGCTTCAGTTTAAAGGAATACAGCGGCGAAATTTCCGTCGCCGTGCGCGCTTTTGCCTTAGGCTATGTTTCCTCGGACGAAGCGGAGTTTTCATTTTCCAAAAATCAGCTTGCAACGCCTTCGGGCATAGCAGTTTCGGACAAAACGGTCAGCTGGAACCAAGTGACCGACGCGGAATCCTACATAGTGAGCATCGGCGGCAAAACCTTCGAGACTGACGACTGCTTCCTGTCGCTGGAGGAGACGGGCATTGCATGGACGCAGGGCGCGTATTATTCTCTTAAGGTAAAGGCAGTCGGCGGACAGGACTCCAAGTGGAGCGACGCTCTGAATTTCGGCTGGTATACGGCTGTTTCCAATCTGCGTTATTTCCGCAACATAATTTCTTGGGACCACGTCGCGGGCGTGTCCTCTTATTGGGTGAGAATCAACGGCGGCGCGGAAAGGGAAATTGCCGGCGGCGTGAATTATGCCGAGATAAATTTGACCAAAGCCGGCGAAAACACGATAGAGGTAAGGTGCGAGGAGCAAGCTCAGACGGAGGAAAGCGTCGTGTGGACGTCGCTTGTCGTCTGGGCACACACCGTCACCTTTGACGCAACGGGCGGAGAAAACGTAGCGCCGATTTACGCCGCGGTGGGCGACAGAGTGGTTTTGCAGGACACGACGAAAAAGGGATACGACTTCGGCGGCTGGTACAACGTCGAGGGCGGCGCCGAGTGCAACGGCGCTAAGTTCGAGCAGGAGTTTTTCTCTGCAAACGCCGACATAACTCTCTACGCGAGCTGGACGGCACATGTTTATGAAATAACTTTGGATTGCGGAGAGTTCGGCACTATAGGCGGCGAGCGCATATTGACAGCCCGAGTTGCATACGGCGCGGATTTCGTCCTGCCCGTACCTGACGTCAATTTTGAAATAAAGGTGTTTATGTTCTGGTGCGCAAGCGCCGACGGCTACGGCGTCGTGTACACGGACGCCGACGGCAAAAGCCGCATAAAGTGGCCGCATACTACGGAGGACATAATTATTTACGCCTATTACGTAGACGCAATCAACTACGTAAGAGACGGCGACGGTTATGCCGTAAATGCGGGACCGAGAATTTCGCAGGTGACGCATCTGATTATACCCGCGACTTATACGCCTGCTCCGACGGACGAAAATCCCAATCCGGAGACGCTCAAGGTTGTTTCGATTCAGGATTACGCGTTTCTCAACTGCACGAGGCTTGTCAGCGTCAGTCTGCCCAACACGATAAGAACTATTTCTCTGACGGCTTTTGACGGCTGCAAGAATATAGAACGCTACGAGGTACGTGAAATCGAGGGCGAAGTCGACCCCGTATATTTCGCGCAGGACGGCACGCTGCTTTACAAAAACATTGTCATGCAGGGAGAAATCGAAATTGCGCTTGTGCCGGCGACCTTTACGGGCAGCTATCGGATTCCGGATGCTGTGACGAAAATCACGCAGGGCGCTTTTTCGCGCACCAAGCTGGAACAAATAATCGTGCCCGCGTCCGTCAAAACGGTTGCGCGCTCCTCCTTTGACAACAGCACTACGCTCAAGTCCATAGTGTTCGAGCAATCGATAACGGAGGAGATATCTCTGACGATGAACGACTCCGCCATTGTCGCGTGTCCCAATCTCGTCAATCTGACTCTGCCCGCAAGACTGAAAAAATTCGAAAAATCCGAGCACGAGATTTTCGCATTATTCGGAAAGCTGGAAAACATAAACATAGTCGGTTCCTTTGACGGCGCAGTATACGCTTCGGAGGACGGAGTTCTGTTCAACGCGGAAAAAGACACGCTTCTGTACTATCCCGCTTCGCATTTAAATGACAGCGGCGTTTATACCGTTCCGGCTGCGGTGCTTAACATAGGCAGGAGGGCGTTTTATACAAATCCGACTGTCACCAAAAACAAGAGCACAATCAAAGAAATTTATATACACGCAAACGTCCGCACGATAGGCGAGGAGGCTTTTGCCGAATGCGCCAGCCTGACCAAAGCCGTGTTTGGCGCAAGCGAGCGCCCCGCCGGCGAAATGGTTATCGGGAAAAGAGCGTCTGCCAAGTGCTCGGCGCTTTCTCAGCTTGTGTTCGAAGAAAGCGGAACAATGAAAACTGTAAGGGAAACGATAAACGAAACGGAAATCGTGTCCTATGTTTTTGAATACACGAAAAGCTGCGGCATAAAGCAAATAGGTGAGGAAGCCTTTTTGGGCTGCGGCGAGGAGTCTGTGGTTCTGCCCTCGACGCTCGTTTCAATCGGCAAGAACGCGTTTGCCGACAGCTCCAAGCTTGTCGACATCGATTTGAGCCACGTGCGTTCCGACTTGCTTTTCGGCGAATATGTTTTCAGAAATTGCAAACTGCTTCAGAGTGTGGAAATACCCGACAACGTAGGATATATTCCCTTCAATTCCGTGTTTTACGGCTGCTCTAAGCTTGACAGCTTTGTAGTCAGCCCCACCAACCCCAATTATTATGCCGATGAACAAGGAGTGCTTTACAACGCCGACGTTACGGAAATAGCATATTATCCCGAAGGTCTTGTAGGAGAGTACATTATTCCCGAAACAATCAGGGGAATAGGCGGCGGAGTATTCATCGGCAAAACCAACATAACTAAAATAACTATACCCGCAAGCGTTGTCTCGATCGGCAACGGTGCCTTTGAAAACTGCTTAAATCTCGACACGGTGATTTTCGAGGCGGGAAATGAAAGGCTGGTCATAGGCGACAGAGCGTTTTACAAATGCACTTCGCTTAAAACGCTTGTGCTTCCCGACCGCACGCTTTCTTTAGGCATAAGCTGCTTCGACAGCAGCGCGATAGTCGATATCGATTTGGGAGGTACGGAAATCGTCGGTTCAAGCGCCTTTGCGGGAGCCGGCGGCTTAAAAACTATTACCATACCCGCTTCGGTAACCGAAATCGACTCTTTCGCGTTCAGACGTTCCGCTCTCGTGGACATTGAATTTGCGCCGAGAGCAACAGGGGACGAAAGCATGCCTTACAACGTGCTGAAGCTGGGCAAAAATTTGTTTACGTCCTGCGCTTCCTTGCAGCGTGTCGTATTTTCCGACGGATTGGCGAGTATACCCGAATCAACTTTCAGCGACTGCAGGGCTTTGACGTATGTGTACGTGCCCAAAACGGTTGCCAACGGCGACAACACGGTTTTGGGCGTCGAGGGCTTCCAGCGCGCTATCGGCGAGCGTGCCTTTTCAAACTGTGTCAATCTGAGCGAGGTTGAGTTTGGTCTGGGCGGCACGGGCGACCTTTCCTTTGCGGAGAGAGCGTTCTGGGGCTGTACCTCTCTTAAAGAGCTCAAATTGCCCAACAGACTGGGCGGCGTAGACAATGATATGGACGCGTTCCAGTTCGGTTTGAAATCTGTCGGCGGACTAAGCAATCCCAACGCCGTCATGGTCTTTTGCGAATATGACGGCAGAAACAGTGCTGGTGTGGAAAGCATAACGGTAGAGGAAAACGGAAGCTATTTTTCTTCTTACGACGGCGTGCTTTATTCCGCGAACAGGGAGGTTGTCGTATTTTGTCCTCCTCAAAAGAAGGGTGCGGTCACGATAGCCAAGGAAGCCAAGACCTTCAGAGTCAGCTGTTTCTGGAACTGCTCCGAAATCACTTCGATTGGCTTTGAAGCAGGCGGCACCGTTGATTTCGAAACGCCGGACGTCAGCAACAGCTTTACCTACACGACAAATGCGCTGTTTTACAACTGCTCCAAGCTTACAAGCATAGATTTTCCCGCACGTCTCACGAAAATCGGCGAATATTCGCTTTCATGGGGCTACGGAATTGTAAATTCGCCGCACAACAATATTTCGAGCGTGACCTTTGCCGAAGGCTGCAGGCTTAAAGAAATAGGCAAGGGAGCTTTCAAGAACAGCAAAATTACCGAAATAGAGCTGCCCGAAGGGGTCGCTACGATAGGCGACATGCCATTTGAGGGCTGCCAAATTTCCGAATTGGTTGTTCCCGACAAGCTTGCCGCAAACGGATTTTCCGCTTTGGTGGCGGGACTGGTGGGGCTAAAAAACATCCAATGCCGCTCCACCTGCGTCAATTTCAAGACGGTTGACGGAGTGCTGTTCTCTAAGGACGGAAGCGAGCTGTTTTTCTGTCCTACGGACAAAACCGTCGAGGTGTATACTGTGCCTGCCGACGTCAACAAAATCGGCAGCTACAGCTTCAAGGACAATTCGGGCATCAAGGCGATTGCCTTTGCCGACGCGGAAAGCAGTCTTGCGATAGAGACCTGCGCCTTCCAGAACGCGGCGATAGAGTCCGTGACTCTGCCTAAAAGGCTGGTTTCGATTGCGGACAGAGCTTTTTCGGGCTGCGCCGATTTGCTTACGGTGACCTTCGAGCAGGATTGCAGGCTGTCTACCATAGGAAATTATGCCTTTGAAAAGTGCTCGTCGCTTGGAGCGATATCCATTCCCGATTTGACTACCAGCATAGGAATATGGAGTTTTTCCGAGTGCAGCAGTTTGAAAACAGTCGATTTCGGCGAAAACAGCCAGCTGATAAGCATAGGTCAGTGCGCGTTCAGAAACTGCTCTTCCTTGGAGAGGTTCACGGCGCCGTATTCGGTCACCGAGCTGGGCAGGCTTTCTACGGGAGCAGCCGTGACTCTGACCACTTCCACCTATGTATTTTTCAGCTGCTCCTCTCTGACGGAGGTCGACCTCTCCGAAAGCGGAATAGCTTATCTCGGGCTTTATTCTTTCCAGCGCTGCTCGTCTTTGGAAAACATATCGCTGCCGCAGAATCTGAAGGGAATCGGTCAGTACGCTTTCCAGAATTGCGTGAAACTCAGTGAAATTCTTTTGCCCGAAGGGCTTCTGTCGAT
>URVX01000065.1 GCA_900551395.1 uncultured Subdoligranulum sp.
GGTGAGCGATTTTGCTTCCGGCAGGGTCGCGCTTCTGAACGCGCTCTTTTTTGCCCGTATATACAAGGAAAAGGGCAGCATAACGGATTATACCGCAGGCTACAAAAACGTGCCCTGCCGCGAAAAAAGCATAAACGTCTCGCCGGACATACTTAAAAGAATGAAAAACTGCGGATATTTCGAGAAGGTTGCGGGAGAGGTGCGGTCGCTTTTCGGAGGCGTCAAGCTGGTGCTCAGGGCAAGCGGCACGGAGCCTAAGGTCAGAATTTATATCGAGGGGGAGGACGCCGGAGAAATCGAGGAGGCGATGAAGCACACGGCGTGGCAAATTTCCAATTTCAACTGAATACGTTTGCGTTTTGACATGGATTATAATATAATAAGTCTGAAGATGGACAAGAAGCAACGCAACAAAATCAGCTTCGTCACCACGCTTTTCGGGCTGTTTGCAAACGCGCTGCTTTGCGCGGGCAAATTTGCGGTGGGTTTTTTGAGCGGCAACATAGCCGTCACAGCCGACGCGGTAAACAATCTTTCGGACGCCGGAAACAACGTGGTTACGCTTATTGCAATCAAAGTGGCGGGCAAGCCTGCGGACAAGGAGCACCCATTCGGCCACGAAAGGGTGGAATACGTTTCCGCGTTGGTTGTCGCTTTTATTATTCTGTTTTTGGGAGTGGAGCTTGCGTTTTCCTCCGTTGAAAAGATAATTCTCAATTTCAGGGAGCCTTATCTCCCTGAATTCAACGTGTGGCTGATTTACGTGCTTGCGGCGTCGATTGCGGTCAAAACCGTTATGTTTTTCGTCTATCGCGCAAACGGCAAAAAAGCGCAGTCGCCCGTGCTCAAGGCTATGTCCGCCGACAGCATAATGGACGTTGCCGCGACCGCCGCAGTGCTTGCCGCTATTCTTATAGGCAAATTCGCTGAAATCAATCTCGACGGCTATATGGGGCTTGTTGTTTCCGTAGTGATATTTATAGGAGGCGTCAAGATAGCGAAGGACACCGTCGGCGGGCTTATAGGCGTTGCTCCGAGCAAGGAGCTAATAGCTAAGCTTGAGTCCGAAATCTCCGCTTATGACGGCGTGCTCGGCGTTCATGACCTTTTGGTGCACAGCTACGGTCCTTACAACACCTTTGTCACCGTTCATGCCGAGCTTGACGCCAAAGCCGACATGCTTGCCGCCCACGCGCTGATAGACAAAATAGAAAGAGATTTTCTCGAAAAGAGAAATATACATCTGTTGATACATCTTGATCCGACCGAAAAGGACAACCCCGAAATAGAGGCGGTTTTGCCCTTGATTAGAGAAACGCTCGACTCAGTCGGTTCGGGCATAACCTTCCATGACGTCAGGATAGTCGGACACGACGGCACAGACAAAATATTTTTCGATATGGTTGCGCCTTTCGAGCTGGAAAAAACCGACGAGGAGCTTGCGCGTTTGGTCGAAACACGTCTTTTTGAAAAAAGCGGCATGGATTTTTCGGTCACGGTTGACAGAGATTAACTTAAGGAGAAAGAGCTTGAGCAAAGCAGACGAGATTTTTATTAAAAACGTAAAAGATATTTTGGCAAACGGATTTTCCGACGAGCGTCTTGAGGTGCGTCCGCGCTGGAATGACGGAACGCCCGCGCACACGGTAAAAAAGTTTTGTATAGTCAACAGATACGATTTGCGGGAGGAGTTTCCGATAATAACCTTGCGCCGCACTTATTTCAAATCGTGCATTGACGAAATGCTTTGGATTTGGCAGAAAAAGTCCAACAACATACGCGACCTGAACAGCGGAGTCTGGGACAGCTGGGCTGACGAGACGGGAAGCATCGGCAAGGCTTACGGCTATCAGCTGGCAATAAAGCATCGTTATCCCGAAGGGGAATTCGACCAGGTGGACAAGCTGCTTTTCGACCTCAAGCACAATCCGCAGTCGAGGCGTTTGATTGCGAATATGTACTGTCATGCCGATTTGTCCGAAATGCACTTGTATCCGTGCGCTTACTCGCTCACGCTCAACACGAGCGGAAACGTGCTCAACGGCATACTTAACCAGCGCTCGCAGGATATGCTGGTCGCAAATAATTGGAACGTGGTGCAATATGCCGTGCTGCTGCACATGCTTGCTCAGGTTTCGGGGCTGGTCGCGGGCGAGCTTGTGCACGTGATTGCCGACGCGCACATTTACGACAGGCATATCCATTTGATTGAAAAAATGATTGAGCAGCCCGTTTTCGACGCGCCGCAGTTTTACATTGACAGGGAAGTGACGGATTTTTACGATTTTACTACAAAGAGCTTCCGTCTGGAAAATTACAGATACAACGAATTTGAAGTCAAACCGGAGGTGGCTGTCTGATGAACGCGATAGTGGTGGTAGACGAAAAGTGGGGCATAGGCAAAAACAACGATTTGCTGTTTTCCCTGCCTGAAGACATGAAATATTTCAGAGAAAAAACCCTGAACAAAACGGTTGTTATGGGAAGCAACACTCTGAAATCCTTTCCCGGCGGCAGACCGCTCAAAAACCGCACAAACGTCGTGCTGTTTCCCGGCGGCGAAAAACGAGACGACTGTATCGTTGTCGGAAGTCTGGAAGAATTGAAGCAGGTGTTGACAAATTTCCCCGAAGATGATATATTTGTCATCGGGGGAGCGATGATGTACAAAACCATGCTCCCTTTTTGCAAACGCGCTTACGTGACGAAGGTTGACGCGGACGGTCAGGCGACCGTGTTTTTCCCCGACCTCGACGGTCTGGGGTGGATTCTGGATGAGACGGCTGCGGTCAAACGCGACGGGGAATATACGCTAGCCTTTACGGTTTACGCCAATCCGTCGCCGCAGAAATTTTAATACAAAGGATATTTCGCCGCATTTCGGTTGAGATAAATCTTGAAAGGAGGTTCAAATAAATGAGAAAAAGCTTGGAGAAGGTGTTCGATATCATAGGCGAAATTCTTGCCGTGCTTGCTTTGGTGCTTTACGTATTTCTTGCAATCAACGCGCAGTTTATGTTTTTGCCCGACGGCGTATTGAACGTGCTTATGGTTATCCAGCAGTATTCCTTCATAATCGTGACCATTGTGGTCGGTTTCGAAGCTATGATAAAGCGCAACATATTGTTCAGAATTATTTTTTATGTCATTGTTGCCGCAGTGATTATACTTCAGTTCTTTCCCGGAACGTGGGATAACCTCATGGGTTATGTGGGCGCCATGGCTCTGTAAATTATATCAAAAACGTCCGCATAAAGCGGACGTTTTTGTTTGTTTCTTATTTTCTCACTTTTGTGCCGCAGTTTCCGCAAAAAATTCCGTAAGTTTCCGTGCCGCAGTTGGGGCAGACGAGAATTTCGGTCATTTCGTTTGAACAGCGCGGACACGAGGTATATATGGATTCCGATCTGAAGCCGCAATGTCTGCAATAGAGCAGCCGTTTCTTTGGAGTCGGCGCCTCGGCAGTCGATGCTGCGTAAGGCGACGGCGGCTCTGCGGCTGCGGTGCTGCTTTCGACGTGCGGTTCATCGTCGGGAGCGCTTTCTGCTTGGTCGTTTTTAACCTCCGAGACGGCTTGGTCGCAGGAGTCCCGAGTCTGCTCCCGAGTGTCCGCCGACTCTTGCGGAGAGTTTTTTTCTTCATCGGCGGGTATTTGTTTTTTCGAAAAGAAATTTAAAAACAGAGCAAGCAGCATTGCCGGCGTGAAAACAGGCGTGATGTATGTAAAGCACTTAAGCGCAATTTCGGCTGCGTTCTGCGTAGCTACCTGCCCGGCAAATACGCAAAGCGGAAGCAATACGAGAATACCCGTTTGCAGCAAAAGCAAGCCGATGGAGGCAGTCAGCCACAAAGCGCGGTTAAGGCGGTTTTTGGACGTTGTCAAAACTATTGCCGCAGCCGCGGTTATCGCCCCATAGACTATTTGCGCAACTTCGGAAAGCCTTTGTGCCGTAAGCTCTTCGGAAAAAAATTCGGCAACGACGCGAAGCACGGACGCCAAGCTCAGAAGCGCAAGACCGACAACCGCCCGTTTGTTCCGTGCAATAAAGCATACCATAACTGCCAGCACGGCGGTAACCGCCCAAAGCGCTGCGACGACTAAATCGGGGATATCGGAGACTCCGATGCTTTTTATTGTCAACAGCATAAAAACACCTCCTTTAAATCATACAGGTTTTTTCTTCTTTTTGCAATGAAAAGAAGCGCGAAAAGTCGTTTTATTCTGTCGGCTGTCCGACGGGAAGGCTTTCTTCCTTTTCACAGGCGGCAGCTTCCTCTCGCTTTTTAAACACCTTGCGATAGCATTTGAGAGCAATGGGCGCGAAAATGAGCAATGAAACCGTTTCGGCAATCGGATAAGCATAGAAAAGTCCGCTCATTTGGAAAAAGTAATCCAAAAGATACGCCATGGGAATCAGAAACAACAGCTGTCTCGACATACACAGAAGCATGGAAAACAGACCGACGTTGAGAGACTGGAAGGTAGTAACAAGCAGTATGCTTAGCGATGCGGGCAGGAAGCACCAGCTGATACATCGGAAAGCGTAAATCGTGTCTTCTCTGAGCGAGGGAGTGGTTTCGAATATGTCAACGATTAAACCCGGCGCAATCTGAAAGAGCAGCAGTCCTGCCGCCATGATGGCTGCAGACGTAATCAGAGCCCTTTTCCAGCAATCGTTGTATCGTGCGCGGTTGTTTGCTCCGAGACTGTAGCTCAAAATGGGCAGGGTGCCCTGCATAAGACCGAAAACCGGCATAAAAATGAAGCTTTGAGTAGAGAAGTATATCGTGAGTACCTTTATGCCGTTGGGATAAGCCTTGAGTATGCTGTTGAGTATTTTGGTGGTGAAGGAGCGGAGCGCGTTCAGGATAAACGTGGGCAGACCTATGCGGAAAATATTCCATATCGTGCTCCAATTTAGTTTTATTTTGGCAAGGTTTATGCTCACGTCCTGCTTTTTTACCACAAAAACGAGAATGATGTAGGCGCAGGCGGCAAACTGTCCGATAATCGTAGCTATTGCCGCGCCGGTAACTCCCATATTGAGGCATTTAATACCCCAGAATTCGTCGAAAATAAACAGAGGGTCGAGGATAATGTTTACTATTGCTCCGAGAGCCTGGCTTACCATAGGCGCTTTCATGTTTCCCGTTGCCTGAAGCAGCTTCTGCGCAACAATGCTCACGATGGAAAATACGGACAGTCCCAGCATGTAGAGCAGATAGCTGTTGCCCATGCTTATCATTTCGGCGTCATTGCTGAACAGCTTCATAAAGGGAACAGGGGCAACAAAAGCAAGAGCCACAAACAGCAGCGAGCCTAAAAGGGAAAGGAAAACGGCGGTGCGCGCAATGTTGTCCGCGCCCTCCCGGTCGCCCTCGCCCAGCTTGCGCGAAATAAATACGTTTGCGCCGACGCCTATTCCCAATGCTAGCGATATTTTTATCATGACCAGCGGAAAAGATATGCCCACCGCTTCGAAAGCGGCTTGACTGTATTGAGACAAAAACATGCTGTCGACAATGGAGTACAGCGCGTCGATAAACATGGATATGATTGCCGGAAGCGACATATTGAGCAGCAGCTTGCCCATAGGCATGCTGCGCATTTTCGATGATTGCAGGGTATTGTTTTTCTCTTGCATGATTTCCACCCGAATTTTCGTTTCAGAAAAGTCTAACTCAACTATTTTAACAGATTTGCGGCAAAAGGCAAGCGTATAAAGGCGAAAGCCGAAAATTTCGGGAAGCTGTCTGCAAGTCTTCGAGTTTCGGCTTCAAACGAAAAAAACGGCGCTCCGCGCCGTTTTTTGCAGGTGATGTTATAAGAAAATCGCGAGAAAAATGCCTGCCGCCACGGCGGAGCCTATGACGCCCGCCACGTTGGGACCCATAGCGTGCATGAGCAGGTGGTTGTCGGGGTCGTATTTTCTGCCTACCGTGTGCGAAACTCTCGCCGCCATAGGCACGGCAGAAACGCCGGCGGACCCGATAAGGGGATTGATTTTCCCTTTTGTAATCCAGCACATCAGCTTTCCGAACAGCACGCCGCCTACGGTTGAGAAGCAGAAGGCAAACAGTCCGAGCGCGATTATCAGCAGAGTTTTTGTGGACAGGAAGTTTGCCGCAGTCGCGGTCGCGCCGACCGAGATGCCGAGCAGGATGGTAACGATATTCATCAGAGCGTTCTGCGCCGTGTCCGACAGTCTTTCAGTGACGCCGCATTCCTTGAACAGGTTGCCGAGCATCAGACAGCCGAGCAGAGGAGCCACGGAGGGCAGAAGCAGGGCTGTGATGATTGTGACCATAATGGGAAAGATGATTTTCGCGGCTTTGGAGACGTTTTTTGGCGGGTCCATGCGAATCAGCTTTTCCTTTTTGGTGGTAAGAAGCTTCATAATCGGCGGCTGAATAAGAGGTATCAAAGCCATGTACGAATAAGCCGCTATTGCAATGGGACCTAAAT
>URVX01000066.1 GCA_900551395.1 uncultured Subdoligranulum sp.
GGAATTGAAACAGCGGCAGCAGGGCAAAAAGGAACTACTTTATTGGCTAATAAGAAACGGACAACAATTACCTTTTATTGATGAGTGTAAGTTGGAGCCCTTAGATTTTGATGTGGCATTGATCAACGACTATACTAACGAATTGATTAGAAATTCCGAAGACGGATCGCAACTGTTTCATGAAGTTGATTGCCTGTATGATGAATTATGCTCAGAAAATAAAGCCGCTTGGAAAGAGAGGATTGAGCTGATTGATTCAATTATCGCTAATCCGATACTTTTTTTAGTAGATGATGAAATTGAAGAGTGAATTTTTCTAATAAGCGATATCCAAATAGGCGCATCTGGCTGATTGCACATATCTAAAAACCGTAACCGATGTGTGACATGACATATCTGAGTATGACATACAACGCACGTCGAGACGCTGGTCGTGCTGCGCAGGAAGCCTTGACGGCATTTCGTGAGTAGAAGATTTCGCTTGAACGTAGACTGTGTCTGCGAGAAAGCCTTCGCTTCACCAAAGTTTAAATACGGTTGCGTGTCGATATGTCGGATATACTTCAATATCTTTTTAAACGCTGCGCAAGCGGCGACGAGTCTGTTGCTGTATGGCGTATTGTACGTTAAACAACTTGACAGAAAAACGGAGCGACGCATTTTGCGGCTAAGCCGATTCGCATTTTAGGGCAGAGATATGACAATAGACAGATTGGAAAAACAGCTTGAATTTGTTTTGGAAATCGACAAATTGAAAAATGTGTTCAGACAGACGCATTTGTCCGGCAACGGAAGAAAGGAAAACGATTCGGAGCACTCTTGGCATATGGCGGTTATGGCGTATTTGCTCAAAGAGTATGCAAACGAAAGCGTCGACGTCGCTAAGGTTATGCTGATGTGTCTGATACACGACGTCGTGGAAATCGACGCGGGAGATACTTATGCTTATGATACGGAAGGGCTTAAGACGCAGAAGCTCAGGGAAGACGCCGCAAAGCGGAGGATATTTTCAATTTTGCCCGAAGAGCAGGCTGCGGAACTGACCGCTTTGTTTGACGAGTTCGAGGCATGCGAAACTCCTGAATCGAAATTTGCGCATGCGATGGACAATCTTCAGCCGCTTTTACTGAACAATAGCAACGACGGCGGCGACTGGCGCGCCCACAACGTGACGGCGGAGCAGGTTTATCGTCGGCAGAGAAAAACGGAGCAGGGTTCGAAAAGGCTGTTTGATTTGTCGGACGGGATTATCAGGGAAAATATACGTAAAGGAAATTTGAAAGAGTAATCCGTTTTACAATGGAAAAGCCGGCGTCCGACCGGTCGTCATGAGCCGAAAAGCCGGCTTGATGACGGCGATGCGATTGGTTGAGCTTTTAAGAGCAGAAATTGAAATTTTCGGACGGCTAATTTAAGTAAAGCTCTGTCAAAATAACGAAAGAGTTTGGATATCTGATTGAAGGAGAACGACGTGCAGAGAAGTTTAAAGGTTTGCGCAACGGGTGTATTCAGCGCTGCGCCGGATTTGATAAGAGCTTCCGTCAAGCTTTCGGGAGTAAGAGAAACCTACGAAAAAGCGGCTGAGGACTTTAAAAACAGCTTTGACCTTTTGGTTGAAGCGGCGGGAGACGAATTTTCTTTCAAAACTGCGGACTTTTTTATCAACGCGCATTATACGGATGAAAGAGACACAAACAATGCTTGGAGCAAAAAATTTGAGGGATATATGTTTTCTCACACGCTGTGCTGCGAGTTCGGCTTTGACACGGCGAAATTGGGAAGATTTGTGTCCGTTTTGTCCCGATGCGAATGCATTGACAGCTTCGGTTTTGACTATGCGCTGTCGGACTTGGAAAAAGCGACGGACTCGGCTTGCGCACAGGCGGTCCGAAACGCGACGGCAAAAGCCGAAACGCTTGCCGACGCTGCGGGAGTGGGACTCGGAGAAATCGTCTCTGTGGATTTTCGCGCTTCGGCAAGAAACGTCGGAGCTGCGCGCATGTACAAAATGAACGACCGCGCGGCTGTGATGTCGGCGTCCTTGGAAATTTCGCCGTCCGACTTGACAATAGCCGAAAAGGTTTGAGATATTACAAAAAAACAATAAGGAGAGTATTTGCTTGGATTGCAAGATAAGATGCGTTGAAAGCGCAGATAAAGACTTCTGGTTTTCGTTGGACAAGCATCTGAGCCTTGCGGAGTTTGAAAAGAAAGTCCGCGACAAACAAGGCTATGTGTTGAGCGAAAACGGAAATCCCGTTGGCATTTTGCGATATAATTTGTTTTGGGACAACACGCCGTTCTGCACGTTGCTTTACATTGACGGTAAACTTCGCGGAAAGGGTTACGGCAAAAAACTGATGCGGTTTTGGGAGGACGAAATGCGGCTGCTCAATTACGGTTCTGTTTTGACTTCGACGCAAGCGGATGAAGAAGCTCAGCATTTTTATCGTAAAATCGGTTACTGTGATTGCGGCGGATTGATTGTCGGAGGCGGGGCGACGGAATTGTTTTTGCAAAAGAAGTTGTAAACCGACATCAGGTTGCCGCCGCGACTAAGGCGGAAAACGTCGCCGCAATTGCGAAGGCACCACAAAGAGGTCTTTAACGGACAGGTTCGGTTGCTGCAGTGGGTAAATCCGGCGCGTGATCGAAAAAACAATTGACAAAGGAGCAGATTTTGGAGAGAACAATAAAAGTAAGCGCAACGGGTTTCTACCGCGCCGCGCCCGACCTGACGAGGGCGACTGTCAGGCTGTCGGGGCAAAGAGAGACTTACGAGCAGGCGGCAGAAGCCTTCGAGTGCAGCTTTGCCCTGCTTAAAAAAGAGGCGGGCGAAAAATTTTGTCTCAACACGACGGATTTTTGTATAAACACCCATTACGTTGAAGAGCGCGGGCAAGACAACACGTGGAGCAGAAGGTTCGCAGGGTATCTTTTTTATCACACTTTGAGCTGCGAGTTTGGTTTTGACAGAAAAAAACTTGGCGAGTTCGTGTCTTTACTGTCGCGTTGCGAGTGCGTGGACAGTTTCGGTCTGGACTATGCGCTGTCGGACTCGGAAAAACCGGCGGACTCGGCTTGCGCACAGGCGGTCCGAAACGCGACGGCAAAAGCCGTAACGCTTGCCGACGCTGCGGGAGTGAGACTCGGAGAAATCGTCTCCGTGGATTTTCTCTCTTCGGCAGGAAACGTCGGAGCCGCGCGTATGTACAAAATGAACGACCGTGCGGCTGTGATGTCGGCGTCCCTGGAAATTTCGCCGTCCGAGCTTGTCGTTGCGGCAACGGTTGAAATGTGTTGGGAGCTTGTCTGAAAGAGGAGATGAAAAAAGGCTCGACCGATAAGGTTGAGCCTTGAAATTTACAAACTGAAACGACCGAATTATCTTTCGGCTTTGTTGAGAGTCCTCATGCAACGCGTGCAAATATAATCGTTTATTTCCTTGCCGTCTATTTCGAGCTTGACTTTTTTAAGATTCGCGTTGTAAGTTCTCGGTGTTTTTCTGTTGGAGTGACTGACCAGATTGCCGGACATTTTTGCTTTGCCGCACACCACACAAACTTTGGACATAATTAAGCACCTCCTCATATCAGAGTGTCATATTCAACCTGTTTATATTAGCACCGATTAAAAAAAAATGCAACCGTTTTTGAATAAATTTTTCCTTGCGCGGCAGATTTTTTCCTTTAGTCATGAAAATTGGTCAAGTTTATTCCGAAAATTGAGCCTAAACAGTTGTAAACTTGCTCATAATATTGTAAAATAGAACGGTCGAATTAAAATTCGCGGAGGGAAAAATGTCACTGCGCACCAAAAATACTTACGGGGAAATCACAATTACCGACGAAGCCGTCGCCAATGTGGCGGGCAGGTTTGCGTTGGATTGTTACGGCGTGGTTGATAAGGTTCCGCGCAAATTTTCCGACGCTTTGGCAGACCTGTTCAGGCGCAGCAGCTGGGGCAGGGGCGTGAAGGTGGTCACGAAAGAAAACCGTATTTATGTTGACATCTATGTTGTTTTTCGTTTCGGGTTGTCCATTTCCGCTGACGCGGAGTCGCTGAAGAGCACAAACAAATACGGACTGGAGGAGTTCTCCGGCATGGTTGTGGACAGCGTCAACGTACACGTCGTAGGCGTCGAACTATAAATAAAATAAGTCAAACCGCTTTCGCCGGTTTTGAGGAGTATATATGGCAGCAGCACGCTTGGCGCCGGATAAATCTGTTTCGGCGGTAGTGTTGAGAAAAATGTTGGTTGCGGGCAGTAAAATGCTCGAAGTAAATAAAGAATCCGTAAACGCGCTCAATGTGTTTCCCGTCCCCGACGGCGATACGGGCACGAATATGTCACTCACCATGATTTCCGCAATGAAGGAAGTCTGCAAAAACACAACAAACACAATGGAGGCGCTTTGTCAGGATTTGACAAAAGGCGCTTTGAGAGGCGCGAGGGGCAATTCGGGCGTTATTTTGTCCCAGATACTCAAGGGCTTTGCCAATGTGGTTTCTCCTCAGCAGGAGCTGGACATAAAAAATTTCGCCCGCGCGCTTAAGTCGGGCGTCGAGCTTGCCTACAGCGCGGTCGCCAAGCCCAAAGAGGGCACCATGCTCACCGTCATCAGAGTCATGACCGAGCATGCGCTGGGAATTTCCAAAAAGCCGCTCACTTATGACAATTTTTTGAGCGCTCTTATTGAAAAGGGTGAGGAAATCCTTGCGCAGACTCCGGAAATGCTGGATGTGCTTAAGAAAGCTGGAGTCGTAGATTCGGGCGGCTACGGCATCGTTATGATTTTCAAGGGGATGCTCAAGGGGTATCGCAACGAGGAAATAGAGGGCGCGGAGGACTATGTCCCCACTCCCGTTTCCCTGAATCTGGCTCCGGGAGCCGGCAAGCTGGTCGAGGACATACAGATTGACTATGAAAACCTCGACGATATAGAATTCGCTTACTGCACGGAGTTTTTTATAATAAACCTCAAGAAAAAAACCACCGTGAGCGACATAGACAAGCTGCGCGAAAAGCTCAACAACATAGGGGACAGCACGCTTGTTATCGGCGACCTGTCGCTTGTAAAGGTGCACGTTCACACCAACAATCCGGGCACTGCGCTTTCCTATGCGCTGCAGCTGGGAGAGGTGGACAAAATCAAAATCGAAAACATGCTGGAGCAGAACCGCGAGCTCAAAGCCAAATATGAGGCGGAGCGCAAGAATATAGGTATACTCACAATATGCTCGGGCGAAGGCATGGCGTCCATATTCAAGGATTTGGGCGTGGACAGGGTTGTGGAAGGCGGTCAGACGATGAATCCCAGCGCGGAGGATATCGCGCTTGCCGTCAACAAAATCAACGCCGAAAACGTCATAATACTGCCCAACAACAAGAACATAATACTTGCCGCCGAGCAGTCCCGCTCGCTGGTCAAGAAAAAGACCGTGTATGTAGTGCAGAGCACCAATATACCGCAGGGCTTGTCGGCAACTCTTGCTTTCAACACGGAAATAAACATAGCCGAAAATATAGAAAATATGAACGAGGCGCTGTCCACCGTCAAGTCCGGTTCTGTGACGTTTGCCGTGCGCACCTCCAAGATTGACGATGTAGAGGTCAAAGAGGGGGATGTGATAGGTTTATTTGAAAGCAAAATCGCAGCCGTAGGCACAACGCCGGAAGCTGTGACAAACGAGCTCATTGACAAAATGATTGACGAAGACGACGAAATCATGACGCTTTATTACGGAGAGGGAGTCACTCCCGAGCAGGCGGAGGCTTTTGGCGAGGAGCTTGCCGAAAGATATCCCGACTTTGAAGTCAGCGTTCATTGCGGCGGACAATCGCTGTATTATTACTTGATTTCTATTGAATAAATATACATCAAAAAACCCCCGCGTCTCAAGACGCGGGGGTTTTATGTTTTCCGTTTTTTTTAAGGACGCAGCTCGTTGCTGACAAAGGTGAAAGCGACTGCGCCGGGTCCGACGTGACAGCCTATGGTAGGACCCATAATGCGGATTTCCGGTTCTATGTTGTATTGCTTTTTAATTTCTTCCGCAAAAATTCTTGCTCCGTCGAGGTCGCCCGTGTGAACGACGGTGGGATAGGCGTCCTCCGCAAAGGTGTATTTTTTGATGTTTGCAAGAATATATTTCAGCGCTCTTTTTTTGCCGCCGGAAATTTTCTGAATCACGCGCAGTTTGCCGTCTCTGTCGAAATCGAGCATGATTTTCAGCTTGATCAGCGTGCCTATAGCTGCCGCCGCGCCGCTCAGCCTGCCGCCGCGCTTTAAGTGATACAAGTCGTCCACAACGACAAAGTGCTGAATTTTGTGTTTTTTGTCCTCCACAAAGTCAACGGTCTCCTGAAGCGTTTTTCCTTCGTCGCGCATTTTGACCGCCATTTTCACGAGCATGCCCTGACAA
>URVX01000067.1 GCA_900551395.1 uncultured Subdoligranulum sp.
AAGGGCAAGCTGGTGCTCGACCTTGTGGGCAATCCCGGCGGAAACGTCGAGTACGCCGAAGAAATCGCCGGTTATTTGTGCTATGACAGGCAAAATACCTCCAACAACTCCAATCTGCTCGTCACGACGCTTAAGAGTCGCTCGGGAACGCTTGCAACCTACTCCACTCAGTCCGTTTACGCCAATTATTTCGACGTCAGTGCGACTGAGCCGCAGATAGTTGCGATTACGGACAATATGAGCGCAAGCGCAAGCGAGCTGCTGTTGGGCGCCATGCTTGATTACGGCACTGCGGTGCATGTCGGAACCACCACTTACGGAAAGGGCATTGCACAGACTATCATGCCTTTGGAATATTACGAAACGCTGCGTTTTGCGGACGGCAGCACTCAAAGATATCCTTACGGGATTTATTTTACGGCGGCAAAGTTTTATACTCCCAAAAACGTAAACAAACACGGAGTGGGCTTTACTCCGTCGGAGGAAAACAGATTTACCGACGTGGACGCCATGATAGAAAGGGCGGCGGAATTGTTGGGATAAAAAATTGCAGAAAGATTTTTAAATCCGGTCTCAGATAGACCGGATTTTTTTAAACGAAAAAAAATTTCCTATTCTGTCTCGCGCGGCGCACAGGTTCGGACAAATTCATGCCTGAACATGTGCATATATGCGCATATGTGACGAAAGGCGCGCTTGGGCGCGTCAAATGCTCAGGTGCGCATATGAAATTTCTTTGCTCTGCTTTGTATAAAAGGGGACTTGCTTGTCAATGCTTTTGACAGCGGAATACGCTAATAAAAAAGGAGGAAAAGCCGCATGAAATTCAATCCCGGCGAAACCGCCCCCAAATCGGGCACTTACAACGTAGTGGACTCCAACGGCAAGGTGATGAATACTGCCGAAGTCAAAAAGGGTCAGACACTGCCGCCTACGCAAAGCAGCAAATGGCACTACGAAATCGACTGAGTTCGATGGAAAAAAAGACGGTTCACCGTCTTTTTTCATTATTCCGCGTTTATTGTTGCATTTTTTCCCGTTTAAAGCTATAATATTTTCAAAACGGGAAGAAAATGGAAGAAAATACGAAAAATCAGCCTGACGGCCGCTTTAAATATTACAGATTCAATCGGTTTTACGCTTTGATTGTTGTTGCCGCGATTCTTGCGGCGCTGCTTCTGTTCGTTATTCTTTCAGTCTGTATTTCGCCGCAAAGGTCTGTTCTTGACAGCTATCTGTGGAGCGCGTCGGACGAATACGACGCGGCGATTTATCCGTCTGTGGAGGTTGCGTCAAACGGCCGCTTCAGAATAATGCAGGTTTCGGACGTGCATATCCTGAGCGGAGGCGCGCTGGACAGAAAATCCTTGGATTTTGTAGACAGAGCGATAGACAGCGCAAAGCCGGACCTTCTGGTTGTGACGGGGGATCTTGCTCTTGCCACCGACAATGCTTACGCCTTTTCCGTGTGGGACAAATTCATATCGCGAAAAGGAGTAAAATGGGCTTTTGTTTTCGGCAACCATGATTCCACAGGGTATGCCGACAAGACCAGACTGTGCAAGCTGCTCGGAGACTATTCCGGATGTCTTTTCGCGCAGGGACCGATAAACCTCGCCGACGAAAGATACGACTACATGCTGGGCAACTATCAGGTGCGGCTTACCGACGCCTACGGGAACACTCTGTATTCGCTCATTTTTATGGACAGCGGGGAAAAAGGCAGGAAGGACGACGGAAGATATGCGACTTTTACCGACTCTCAGGTCGCATGGTATGAGTGGCTTGTAGAGGGCACGAATGCCGACGCAGGCAAAAACGTCAAAAGCATGGCGTTTTTCCACATACCGCTTATTCAGTATGCGCAGGCTGCGGACGCCGTCGGACTGGACAAATCGACAGGGCTTGAAGAAGGGGTATGCTCAAGCAAGCGCGATTCGGGTATTTTCGACAGCATGAAGCGGCTGGGGAGCACGGTTGCGACTTTTTGCGGGCACGACCACCAGAACACATTCGCCGTAGATTACGAAGGAGTAAAGCTTTGCTACGGCGGCAGCGCGGGCTACACTACTTACGGACGCGTCGGGCTGAAATGTGTCCGCGTCATTGACCTGGACGTGTACGGAGAGGAGTTTTCAACGGAAATTCTGTTTGAAAAGGAGCTGGACTGACGTTTTTCCATGCGTTTTCCAAAACATAAACAGGAGGAAAACGGATGTCTTTGATAAATGTAAAAAATCTTACATTCGCCTATCCCGGCAGCTTTGACAATGTCTTTGACAACGTCGGCTTCAAGCTGGACACGGATTGGCGTCTGGGGCTTGTCGGCAGAAACGGAAAGGGCAAAACAACGCTTTTAAGGCTGCTTGGCGGGCAGTACGAATATGACGGGACGATTGACTCGACCGTAAAATTTTATTATTTCCCTTTCGAGGTGAATGAGAAAAATCAAAGTGTTTTAAATGTGCTCGGTGAGCTTTGTCCCGACGCTCAAAGCTGGGAGACATCCAAAGAACTGAATTTGATCGGGCTTGGCGAAGAAATCGGGGACAGAAGCTTTTCTACGCTTTCCGAAGGAGAAAAAACCAGAGCTTTGCTTGTAGCGCTGTTTCTCGCCGGGGACGGCTTTGCGCTTATCGACGAGCCGACAAATCATCTGGACATGGATTCCCGCCGCGCATTGGGCACGTATTTGAGCGAAAAGAGCGGATTTATACTTGTTTCCCACGACAGACGGCTGCTTGACCGATGCGTCGACCACATCATGTCAATCAACAGGGCGGATATAGAAATAAGAAAAGGGAATTTTTCCGATTGGGAGCGGGACAAGGAAAACCGCGACAGACTTGAGCAGGAGCAAAACTGCCGTCTGAAAAAGGATATGGAGCGGCTTAACGAGGCTGCGACCCGTTGCGCGCAATGGTCGGACAAAACCGAAAGCTCCAAAAAGGGCAGAAACGCGGGAGGGCTTAAGCCCGACAGAGGCTATGTCGGACACAAAGCGGCAAAAATGATGAAGCGCTCCAAGGTCATCGAGCTGAGGCGCGAAAGAGCGTCGGAGGAAAAACAGGCGCTGCTCAAAAACGTCGAAGAAACGGAGGATTTGAAAATTTTCTCTCAAGTTTATCCCAAACACAGCCTGATGGAGCTCAAGGACTGCTCGTTGTTTTACGGGGAGCGCAGGGTGTGCGGACCGTTAAATTTCGTCGTGGAAAACGGGGACAGAATAGCTCTAAGCGGAAAAAACGGCAGCGGAAAGTCAAGCGTGCTAAAGCTTGCAATCGGCGAACCGATAACGCATACGGGAAGCTTTTTTGCGGGGCAGGGCTTGAAAATTTCTTATCTGCCGCAAAGCGTCGATTTTTTAAAGGGCAGTCTGAGGGACTATGCGCTTCAACGGGACATAGACGAGTCCTTGCTCAAAACGATACTCCGCAAGCTGGGTTTGGAAAGAACGCAGCTCCAAAAGGATATGTCGGAATTTTCGGCGGGACAAAAGAAAAAAGCCGCTTGGCGGCTTGTCTTTGCGAAAGGGCGCATCTGTATGTCTGGGACGAGCCGTTGAATTATGTGGACGTTTTGAGCCGTATCCAGCTTGAACGTCTGCTTACGTCGTATACTCCGACCATTTTGTTTGTGGAGCACGACGAGGCTTTTGTAAATAATGTGGCAACCAAAGTGGTTTGTCTTGGTTAAAAAGAAAAGCGCCGCTAAAGCGGCGCTTAAATTATTTGAGTCTGTTTTTCAGGTTTTCCAACTCTTTCCTCAAGGCTTGGGGCAGCCTGTCGAATTTGGCGTAGTGCTCCTCGATAAGCTCCGTTTCCTTTTTCCATTGCTCGTTGTCTATTTCAAGCAGCTCGTTTAAACTCTCGCGCGTCATGTCAAGACCGTCGAGATTTATGTCCTGCGGACGGGGAACAAAGCCTATGGGAGTGTCGTCTGCCTCCGCCTTGTCCTCGCAGCGGTCGATTATCCAGTCCAGGACTCTCAGATTGTCGCCGAAGCCCGGCCACAAAAATTTTCCGTTTTCATCTGTGCGGAACCAGTTGACGTTGAAAATCTTGGGAGCGTCCTTGATTTTGCCCATTTCCAACCAATGTCCGAAGTAGTCGCCCATATTGTAGCCGCAGAAAGGCAGCATTGCCATAGGGTCGCGGCGCAGCACGCCTACGGCGCCCGTAGCAGCCGCAGTCGTTTCGCTTGCCATCACGCTGCCCATAAAGACTCCGTGCTCCCAGCTTCTCGACTGATAGACCAGCGGAACGGTTTTCGCGCGTCTGCCGCCGAAAACTATAGCGGAAATTTTCACGCCCTGCGGGTCTTCGAATTTGTCCGACAGGCAAGGGCAGTTTTTTGCGGGTGCGGTAAAACGGCTGTTGGGATGCGCGCCTTTGACTCCGCTGTCCTTATTCCAGCGCTGCCCTTTCCAGTCGAGAGCATTTTCGGGAGCTTCTCCCAATCCCTCCCACCAGACCGTGTTGTCGTCGAGGTTTTGCACCACGTTGGTGAATATGGTGTTTCGGGAAGTGGACGCAAGGGCGTTGGGATTGGATTTTTCATTTGTGCCGGGCGCTACGCCGAAAAAGCCGTTTTCGGGATTGACGGCATACAGCCCGCCGTCCTTACCCGGTCTGAGCCAGGCAATGTCGTCGCCCACCGTCGTCACCCTGTAGCCGTTTCTGACATATCCTTCCGGAGGAATAAGCATGGCAAGGTTGGTTTTGCCGCAGGCGGAGGGGAAAGCCGCGCATATATAGCGCGTTTTGCCGTCCGGCTTGGTGAGTCCGAGTATAAGCATGTGCTCAGCCATCCAGCCCTCGTTCCGCGCCTGGCAGGATGCTATTCTCAACGCAAAGCATTTCTTGCCCAAAAGGACGTTGCCGCCGTAACCGCTGTTGACCGACCAGATGGCATTGTCCTGAGGGAAATGGCAAATGTATCTTTTTTCTTCGTCAAGCCGGGCGGTGCTGTGCAGACCTTCTACAAAGTCGCCGTTTTCGCCGAGCGCGTCGAGAACCTCGCTGCCTACCCTCGTCATGATGTTCATGGAAAACACGACGTACAGACTGTCGGTGATTTCTATTCCTATTTTTGCGAAAGGACTTCCCACCTTGCCCATAGAGTAGGGTATGACGTACATGGTGCGTCCCTTCATGCACCCGTCGAAAATGCCCTCCAGCATAGAATAGGCTTTTTCCGGCTGCATCCAGTTGTTTGTGGGACCTGCATCCTCCTGCTTGTCGCAGCAGATGAAGGTTCTTCCCTCGACGCGGGCGACGTCGTTTACCGCTGAGCGGTGGAGAAAGCAGCCGGGAAGCTTTTCATCGTTCAAAGGAATCATTTCCCCCGTGGAAACTGCCTTGGCGAGAAGCGTGTCGTAAAGCTCCTTGCTGCCGTCTATCCAGACAACCTTTTCCGGCTTACACAGCTTTTCTGCGCGGCTGATAAATTTGTTCAGCTTTTGATTTTTAAGGTAATTCATTTGCGATACCCCTGAAAATTTATTATTTATTAGATTTTAACCTTTTTATCAAAAATAGTCAACGCGAAACGTACAATACGGGGAAATAAATTTCTTTTGGCAGCAGAATTTTATTTTATAACTAAAATATAGAAATGCGGATTATGTCCTAAAAACAACATTTAAGGGATTTTCAAGAAAAATATCAATCGATTTTACAAATAAAATCGCCCGTGACTTTTACCGAACTAACGGGAGACATGAGGGGATTGACATTTGAAATGGTTTTTTTGTTTTAAACAAACTGTTTTAATTTTTGCAGAAAGGAACGATTACCTTTTTTGGCAATGTTAAAAATTTCTCAAAACGAAAATTATTGAATAACAGGACTTTAATCACTAAAAAAATAAAAGCGCCGCTTAAGCGGCGCTAAAACTGACTCATTCGTCTTCGTCGATATCCTCGTCATCCTCGTCGATGTCGTCCTCGTCATACTCGAACTTGTCGTCGAATTTGAAATCGTCCTCGAAATCGTCCTCGAATTCTTCGGTTTCTTCTTCCTCCGTTTCTTCCTCGTCCTCGGCGAACTCCTCGTCCTGAAGCTCCTCGAGAGGAATTTCGACGATATCCTTCTCCAACGGGTCGTCGTCGATGAATTCAACCCAGCTTTCGTCGTTTTCCAGCGGGTCCTTGTTTTCCATTGCCCTTAAGCAGTTGTCGCACATCTCCTCCTCGATGGGGATGTAGTTTCTTTTGCAGACCGGGCAAAGCTTTGTCTCCTCCTCGAGGTCGAAATCGTCGTCGAGAAGGATGTCTTTGGGCATGAGACCCAATTCGGCTTTGCATATATCGCACATTTCCTGCCTGCTGTCGATGTAATTCAAATCGCAGC
>URVX01000068.1 GCA_900551395.1 uncultured Subdoligranulum sp.
AAGAAAGAATTTTTCTGATTGAACGCTGTGCCTGAAGGTCGAAGCTGGGTATGCTTTCCAGTTTGGCGACATAATCGGAAAATTTGTCATAGGCGTAAACGCAAAGACACTCGTTGCTGCCGACGGTAACGACATATCTGTCTCCCAGCTCCGAGCGAAACTTAGCAGGCACTCTCAGCCTGTTTTTCGCGTCCAATTGATGTCTGCTTTCGCCTAAAAACACAAAAACTCTCCTTTCTTACAGGGAAATTATATAGGTAGAAATAGGGAAAGTCAACTACTTTTAACCACTTTACAGGAATTTTTTTTTAATTTTTGGGAGAGGACTCCACTGACAAGGCAAATAAAAAGGATTCCGAATTTAAATTCGGTATCCTTTTTAAGGGGTCTGGAACATCTTTTAAACAATTTCCGTCAACTTAAAATCAATCAAATCGGCGGAAGTAAGCCAAAAATTCATATTGAATTTTCTGACAATCAAATCGCTTCTGACATCTTTGCCGTGCAGATGACCGTAAACAACGGTATCCACATCGTGCAGAATAAGCTGTCTGATAAATTCGCTTTCGTCGCGTCTGCCGTTGAAGGGCGGATAATGCATTATGCAAATCACTCTGTCGCCTTCCTGCCGCAGCTTTTCCATTGCACCGAGCGAGAGCTTGAGCCTTTCTGTTTCACGCAAAAATATCTTGTTGTCGCGCTCGTTCAAGGGTCTGTTCGGCTCGGGCAAAACCCATCCCCGCGTCCCGCAAACAATCAGGTTGCCGAATCTAAGGGCATCGTTCTGCAAAGCGAAAAAGCCTTCGGGTAAAATCGATCTGACCTGGCTGACCGTATTCCACCAGAAATCATGATTTCCTCGCAGAATTACTTTTTTGCCTTTGAGGCTTGTGAACAGCTCGAAATCGCTTTTCGCATCCTCCAATTTGATAGCCCAGCTGAAATCGCCGGGCATAAGCACCACGTCCTCGTCGGAAACCTTCTTTTCCCAATCCTCCTTTATCGCAAGGAAATGATTGGTCCAATTTGGACCGAATATGTCCATCGGCTTGTTGACCGTAGTGGACAGATGTAAGTCACTGATAGCGAATACTTTCAAAAATTTTTTCTCCTTTTTGATTTTAACACAAAACAGGAGAAAAAGCAATCCTGCTTTACCACTCGTCGCCGTATTTTTTGAGACAACGGGCACACATATCGTTTTTTACAGCCGGTCTTAAGCCGCAGAACAAACACAGTCTTTCGGTATCGTCGTCCTCGTCGAAAGTGTCTCCCTCCAATTCTCGCATACAGACTGAGCAATATTTTTCGTCGGAGCTTTTATAATTCAACTCGCATCTCGGGCATTTTTCATATATCATATTATCACCTACGGGTGTAATATGTTATGTCAACTCAAACCCAAAGTGTGTTAGTCTCCGACGGCTTAAATCATGTATTGGAATTGGGGAACAGCGGCAAATCGAAGAAGCCCGCGCATACCTCCTGAGAGTATTCCTGACAAGGCGGTATAACGGCGTAGCCGTATGTGGGAACGATAAGCTCGACGTTGATTACTATTTTAAGTATTACGGAAACGCAGGTGGTCACGTTGAATACGAATTCTCCCTCGACACCGCTTTCAAATACGCCGTCCGGAATAACCACGCTTGCGGTAGCCTCCACCTGATAAGGCATAATGGACGCTTCGGGAAGCAGCAAAATGACGTCCTCGTGAATAGTAACCGTGCCATAGCCTACTCCTTGCTCTCCGTTGTTGTCGGTGTAGGAAATCTCTACCGGGATGACAACGTCGCACTCCACTCTGCCGTATCTGGGTCTGTCCGCAAGTCTTTCCACGCTCAGATTTGTTACCTCGCCGGCAACAGCTATGCTGCGACCTCCCACGAATTTGAGCGGGAGCGCGGGATTAGCCGGATTGAGGTTGTTTAGGGTTATGACCACGTTTTCCATTGTCGCCTGCTTTATGCAGGCATCGAAAACTTTTTTGGTCTGTATACAAACTTTATCGCAAGGCAAATTGCCTCTTGAGTTGTTGTCTATGCCGTTGAACATAAATTAACCTCCTAATGCTATTACTAATGTATGTGCAAATGTGTCAAAAAGTGCATAGAAAAACGCCGCAGTCCTTCTACGGCGTTTGAGGGGAAATCACCTGTTCAATTTTGTTCAGCACTGCCTCCCGTCCCGTCTTCAAAAGCCCCGATACAGGCAAGATATCGGCTTCGCCCAGCTTAAATACGGCGGCAAGATGCCTTAATCTGTTTTTCACCTGACTCTTGGGCAGCTTGTCGCTTTTGGTTGCCACGACGGTGAAAGGAAGATTGCGCCTGACAAGAAAATTGTACATTTGCGCGTCGTCCGCCGTCGGGTCGTGACGAATATCTACCAGAAACAAAACGTGGCATAAATTTTCTTCATTCATCAGATAGTCGTCGACAAGGTGCGCCCACTTCTGTTTTTCCTCCCTGTTCACCTTGGCAAAGCCGTAACCGGGCAAATCGGTCAGAAAAAACGTCTCGTTTATCAAAAAATAATTGATTAAACGGGTTCTGCCGGGAAGCTTGCCGGTACGCGCGAGCTTCCCGTCGTTGGTCAAAAGGTTTATAAAGCTGCTTTTGCCGACGTTGGATTTTCCTACGACGGCAATTTGCTTGTAATTACTTTTTATTCTGTCGCCGGGCGCTGCGGCGCTGCTGACAAACGCGGATTTTTTTATTTCCATTTTATTACGTAAAGATTTTCAGACAAGAGAATTTCTGAACACGGTGTTTATATTGTCCGAAAGCACTACGTTGATATTTTTGAGCACTTCCTGAGGGATTTCCTGCAAATCCTTCTCGTTGTCTTTCGGTATTATTATCTTGCGTATTCCCACACGATATGCCGCAAGCGTTTTTTCCTTGAGCCCGCCTATAGGCAGAACCTTGCCGCGAAGCGTGACCTCTCCCGTCATCGCCACCTTTTTGGAAACGGCGCGGTGAGTAAACGCGGACATAATGGCGGTTGCCATCGTTATCCCTGCGCTGGGACCGTCTTTGGGAATTGCGCCCTCGGGAATATGGATATGAATATCCGTTTTGGCAAACACCGAAGGATCTATGCCGTATTCGCGGCAGCTGCTTTTGACTAGGCTGATTGCAGTGCGGGCAGACTCCTTCATCACGTCGCCCATCATGCCGGTAAGCAATATATCTCCCTTGCCCTCGAACAGCGTTACGTCTATGGTCAGCGTCGTTCCGCCCACGGCCGTCCAGGCAAGCCCCGTTGCCGAGCCTATTTCGTCGACAGTGTCCAGCTCGTCCTCCTTGAATTTTTCAACGCCGAGATATTCCGACAGATTGTCGGGCGTGATTACCTTGGAGGCGTTTTGCTTTTCCACGATAAGCAAAGCCGTTTTGCGGCAAATGCGAGCTATTTCCCTTTCAAGCGTGCGCACTCCAGATTCCCTGGTATATCGGCGGATGATTTTACGCAAGGCGTCGTCCGTTATGCTCAGACCGCCTACAGGTATGCCGTGCTGCTTTTCCTGCTTTCCGATAAGAAATTTTTTGGCTATTTCCATTTTTTCCTCTTCGGTGTAGCCTGTAAGCTCGATTATCTCCATTCTATCCAAAAGCGGAGCGGGAATAGTGTCCACCTTGTTCGCCGTAGCAATAAACAGCACCTTGGACAAATCGTAAGGAACCTCCAGATAATGGTCGGTAAAGGTGCTGTTCTGTTCGGGGTCAAGCACCTCCAGCATCGCGCTGGCGGGGTCTCCGCGCATGTCCGACGACATTTTGTCTATTTCGTCAAGCAAAAGCACGGGATTTTTGCACTTAGCCTGCTTCATCAAATAAATAATTTTGCCCGGTATCGCTCCTATATAGGTGCGTCTGTGCCCTCTTATTTCCGCTTCGTCCCTGACGCCGCCGAGACTCATACGCTCGAAAACTCTGTCAAGGCATCTCGCTATCGATTTGGCTATCGACGTCTTGCCCACTCCCGGAGGTCCGACAAAACAAAGTATGGGACCGTTAAGCGTGCCCGTAAGCTGCATAACGGCAAGATACTCGAGTATACGTTCCTTTATTTTGTCCAGACCGAAATGGTCCTCGTCGAGAATTTTTTTCGCACGCTCCAAATCCTTGTTGTCCTCAGTCTGAAAATTCCACGCGAGGTCGGAAAGCCACTCTATATAACTGCGCGAAACAGTTGCGTCGGGAGACGTGGGCGCCATTTTTTCCAGGCGCTTCAACTCCTTCAGAGCTTTTTCCTCCACTTCCGTAGGCATTTTGGCATTGAGAATATTTTTTTCATATTGCGCTATTTCGTCCGCATCCTCTCCGAGCTCGTGGCTTATCGCCTTCATCTGCTCCTTGAGATAATATTCCTTTTGCCCCTTGTCTATGGATTGCTTCACCTGTGCGGAAATTTTCTTTTCAACCTTTGCAATTTCCGTTTCGTTGGCTATGATTTTGCATAGCTCCTCAAGACGAAGCTGCGTGTCGTCTATTTCCAACAGCTTTTGTTTGAGCTTGTCCTGATAAATAATAAGGTGACAAATCAAATCGGCATATTGATTGGGTTCGTAGGTGTCTGCCAGCTTGGTCAAAAGCTCCTTGTTTATTTTGTTGGGCACGTTTACGCACAGCGTAGCCAAAAGCTCTCTTGCCTGGCGAAGCAACGCCTGTGTGACAATCGTATTGGAATTTTTGTTTTCAAGCTCTTCGACGGCAACCGAGAAATAATCGTTTTCCTTAAGATATTCTACGATTTTCGCTCTGTAAAGCCCTTTTACCAGCAAACGCACATTGTTGTTGGGCAAATCGATTTTCTGCAAAACGTCGCATACGGTTCCGATTTCGAAAATTTCTTCTTTTGCGGGGTCGATGTTGGTCAGCTCTTTCTGCGCGGCGAAAAACAGCTTTCCGTCCTGACGCAAGGCTTCATCCAAAGCTTTGACCGACTTCGGGCGTCCAACGTCTACTGTAATAGTAGTATTTGGGAAAACGACCAAGCCTCTCAACGCAACCATCGGCACAACTTTCGCATTGTCGTTCAATTTTTTCTCCTCTGGATTCATCATGTAATTAGTATTATAATTTGAATTGATTTTTATTGCAAGTGTTTTAAAAAATCCCGCGTAGACAAGCGGGATTTTTTATCGGATTCAAGCTGATTTCGCACCGTCGGAGCGTATAATAATCGGTTTGGAAGTACCCGACACGCATCCTTTGTCGACGATGATTTTGGTTATGCTCTTGTCGCTCGGCGCCTCGTACATAAAATCCAGCATTACGTTTTCTATAACGGATCTCAAGCCGCGCGCGCCCGTCTTGAGCTTCATGGTCTTTTCGGCGACAGCCTTCAATGCGTCCTCCTCGAATACAAGCTCGATATTGTCCATTTGCATAAGCTTCTGATATTGCTTGAGCAAGGAATTGGCGGGTTCCTTCAAAATCTTGACAAGCGCTTCCTCGTTGAGCGGCGACAAGCCGACAACGATGGGCAGTCTGCCGACAAACTCCGGAATAAGCCCGAATTTGATAAAATCCTGCGGCTGGGAGTTTTGCACAAGCTCGCTGGCGTCCACTTCGCTGTTGGACTTCACGGTTCCACCGAATCCCAGGGAGCCCTTTTCCAATCTCGAATTGACTATTTTGTCAAGTCCTACGAAAGCGCCTCCGCAAATAAACAAAATGTTTGTCGTGTCTATGCTGATAAACTCCTGCTGCGGATGCTTTCTTCCGCCCTGCGGCGGAACATTTGCAACAGTGCTTTCGAGAATTTTCAGCAGCGCCTGCTGCACTCCCTCGCCCGAAACGTCTCTTGTAATGGAAACATTTTCCGTTTTCTTCGCGATTTTGTCTATTTCGTCGATGTAAACTATTCCGCGCTGAGCCCTTTCCAAATCGTAATTGGCGTTCTGTATCAGCTTGAGCAGAATGTTTTCGACGTCCTCTCCGACATAACCGGCTTCGGTAAGAGTAGTTGCGTCGGCAACCGCGAAAGGCACGTTGAGAATGCGGGCAAGCGTTTTGGCAAGCAAAGTCTTTCCGCTGCCCGTAGGTCCGAGCATCAGAATATTGCTTTTTTCAAGCTCAACGCCGTCGCTTGCCGCCGCGCCTTTTGAAGAATATACCCTTTTGTAATGGTTGTAGACCGCAACGGAAAGCGTCTTTTTTGCATTATCCTGCCCCACGACGTACCTGTCAAGCTGCTCCTTGATTTCGCTCGGAGTGGGCAGAACAATGTTTTCCGTATTTTCCTCTACGTTCTGATCCTCGAGAATCGCGTTGCAAATCTCGATACAGACATCGCAGATCGCAGCCTCGTTGGGGC